>CAZOQR010000042.1:0-15391 GCA_964581915.1 uncultured Ignavibacteriaceae bacterium
TTTTGATTTTTTATATTTAATTTTTGATTTATCTGGCGGGAAACAGAACGAAAATAATTACAATTTGAATTACAGATTCTTTATAGCAAAACGTTATTTATTCTCGAAGAAAGATTCGATGTTCGTATCTTTTATAACGTACATCGCCATAGCCGGTGTCTCTCTTGGCGTGGCTGTGCTGATAATCGCGATTTCGATTCTCGGAGGTTTCGAGAAGGAAATCCGCGACAAGGTCGCGGGACTCGTTTCTCACATTCAGATTCATTCCTTTAAACCGGAAGGAGTCGCTGATTACGAAACCGCGGTTAAAACCATAAAAGAAAATATCCCCGAAACGCGCGGCGTGTCCGCTTATGTTCAGCGTGAGGGAGTAATACGTTTCAAGGAGAATGTTGAAGGCATTATGCTGAAAGGAATAATCCCCGAAAGCGACCTTTCAACGGCAAGATTCAAAATAAAAGAAGGGGAGTTCAGGGTCGATCCTATTGACACGATTTTCGCGCGCCTCGTTGTCGGTGATAAACTCGCGGAAAAACTTAATCTGAAAATCGGAGATAAGGTAATAATTTTCGGTCTTCACGGAATTCCTTCTCCCCTGAATCCGCCGCAGATAAAGCAGTTCAGGATAAGCGGAATTTATGAAACGGGTCTTAGAGACTATGACGACATTATGGTCTATTCCGATTTGAAAACCGCTCAGAAACTTTTTAACTTCGGCAGGTTCGTTTCGGGTATCGAGATGAATGTAGAAAACGTCGATACGGTCGAAAAAACTGTTGACAAACTAAAGTCGCTGCTTGGATATCCGTTCTATCCGCGTTCCCTGTTCAAACTTTATAAAGGTCTCTTTACCTGGGTCGAACTTCAGAAAGCGCCGACACCAGTGATACTCGGACTTATAATAATCGTCGCGACCTTCAATATAATCGGAACGCTGCTAATGCTCGTTCTTGAGAAAACGCGGTCAATAGGAATACTCAAGGCTCTGGGCGCTTCAAACGGAGACGTGATGAAAATATTCGTGCTCGACGGCGTAATAATAGGCGTTATCGGTATAGTGCTCGGTAACGTCATCGGTCTCGGAATGTCGCTTCTCGAACTCAGGTATAAGTTCTTTTCCCTTCCCGAATTTTACTACATGAAAAGCGTGCCGATTTTGATCGTTCCCGAAAACATTATATTCATATCGCTCATAACAATGGCTCTCGTTTTTCTCGCGACAATCATTCCGTCGTTTCTCGCCTCGAAATTCGACCCCGTAAAATCGCTGAGGTTCAACTGATGAGACTGAATAAATCGAAGGAAAGAATCGGAACGATGTTCGACGAAATCGCCGTGAAGTACGATTTTCTGAACCACTTCTTTACAGCGAACCTCGACAGGCGCTGGCGGAAGAGAATCATAAAGCAAATTGAATATTTCAATTTCCCGTTCGGTACCGTTGTTGACCTTGCGTCCGGTACGGGAGATATGATGGTCGAACTCCTTAAACTCGGTCCCGATAAAGCGTACTCTTTCGACATATCGGAGAAAATGCTCGACGTTCAGAGGGAGAAAATCAGGGACGAACGTCTCGTTATTCTGAAAGCCGACTCGGAAAAAATGCCGCTTGAGGATAATTCGGCTGATATTTTAACAATCGCTTTCGGCGTCAGGAATTTCGAGAATCTTGAAAATTCGCTCAACGAAATCCGGCGCGTGCTCAAGCCGAAGGGGATTCTCATCGTTCTCGAAATGTTCGGAATGGCGAAGCGCAACCTGCTCTTCGAATTTTACTTCACCCGCATTATGCCTGTCTTCGGCAAAATCGTTTCCCGCAGTTCGTACGCGTATGAATACCTGCACAATTCCGTGATGAAGTTCAAAACCGCCGATGAGTTTAACTGCCTTGCCGAAAAGAACGGATTCGCCCTTCGCAAGAAAGAAAACAACTTCCTAAAATTCGTCTATACAGTGTACCTGCAGAAGGTTTAACTATTCTGAAATATGTCGCGCGTATCTCTTGAATGCCCGGCTTATTATCTTGGGTTCAATACAAACAATAAAATGAGTTTCAGGCAGAGTTCGCGCTTGGATTTACTTTATAATATAAAAATATCCGTGAAAGCCTTGGCTACATTTTTCAATCAGCCTTGAAAAGAATTTATAAAAAAAGCATTCTCCGTAGAGAATGCTTTTTTTAAACTAAGAAAGGTTTAGAAATTCCAGGTGAAAGATATGTGACCGAGTAATGTGCTGAGTTCGCTCGTGGAGCCGCTGAATTCAGACTGCAGAAGACTCGGGTTCGATGCCTCGAGTTTCTTGTTCAGCGCGGTTTCAAGCGCCAGGTTAACTCCGAGCCTGTCTGTTATTTTGTAACTGCCGCCGAGCGTAAAGTGGTGCTCAACCACTGCGGGGAACACGGGGAAAATGGTAGTTGAAGGCACGGGATTGCTGCCGTAAACGTATCCGAGCCTTAAAGTAAGTTTGTCGGTCGCGTCAAACTCACCGCCCGTTTTTAGAATTACCGCGTCTTTCCAGTTAAGCGGGAATTCCATGCTGATGTCCGTGCTGCCCATCATTAAATTAACGTTTGAATTCGTCCCGTTCAAAAGTCTTATCGCCATCTTATCGAACGAGTTGCTCCAGTTTATCCATTCGAAGTCAAGTCCGAATCTGAGTCTTCCCGTGGGATTGTAAGCGATTCCGAATCCGACAGACTGGGGCAGTTTCATATCGACTTCAAGGTCGTATTCCGCGTACATTCCCTTTGAAAGGTCGATGCCCATTGCCGCGAAATTCATCATTATGTATTTCATCGCGGTGTCGAGCGGCGCGCCGTGCGTTCCCGGCTGTGAATAAAATCCTGCTACGGCTCTTCCGAAAGCGTCTTCGAATTGTTTCGTCATATCCATTGTGGCTTTGCCTTTTTTGTATTTCAAATCAGTCGGCAGTGTGTAGTTAAGCCCGATTGAAAACTTCTCGTTAGGCTTGTATGCAAGACCGAACTTGCCGTTGAAACTAACTACGCTCAAATCCTTCATATCCGCTGAAGCCGTTACCTCGCTGTATCCGAAACCGCCGTACTGCGGGTCCATCGAAAACATTTGCCCGAATGTGACATTCGGCATTCCGTTCGGATGCCCCTGCATTATCGACGGATTAAGACCGAAAGGCATTCTGAATTCCATCAAACTGTAAACCGCCTGAGCCGTCAGACCTGCCGATAGTGTCGGGAGTATCTTGTATGCGAGTGAAATGCCGCCGTTCATTACGGCGAACTTGGAATGGTAACTCTGTTTGCTGTAATCTCCTTTGACGGGATAATATGTGCTGTCTGCGGCATTGTATGCGTATGTCTGCGAACGGTAGAGAGCGTTATTCAGGTCGAAATCCGCTCCCATTCCGCCTTCCGTATAAAGACCAATGCCCCAGGTGAACTTAGAGTCCTTGTATTTCTTTACGAATCCTGCCGACGGAAGGGGAAAATAATTGCTTTCTCCGTCAACGTCGTTCAGGGAGTTTAGAAAATGTGTCTTCGGCGCCATGATGGAAAAATCAGCCGTAAGTGATGTGTTCTTCAGAAACGAAATCCCCGCGGGATTTGTCATCATCAGTTCGGGAGTGTCGAAGAATCCGAGCGTGGTGCCGCCCCTTCCCATGCTGACCGCGTCGAAACCGACGAGGCGCACTCCGTGCTGGGCGAAAACGGATGTTGAAACAATAATGGTGAAAATCAAAACGAAAAGTTTTTTCATCTTATGTGAATATGGTTATAAAAAATATAATAGTTGCTAATGGGAAATATTGTTATTAGCAACTTAATTACAAAAAATAAAAAAGGCAATGAAAATCGAAGGTGAACCGCTGATTTTTCGGTATGAAAGTAAACGCCCGGGGAACGGCTCGCTTTAGTGAATGCGGTTCTTTTGAGTTCCGCGGCGAACGGGCACGGGCTTTTCATGAGTCAAATACAATGAGGGCTTATTGAAGCAGGGCAAAATAATAACAGGCACCACGAAAATAGCACTTGCATGTATGAATAATTAATTGGTATTATTAACCGGGAATGAGAACGGAGGACAACAGCAGAAAAATCATTTACTCTCCATAACCTCAATAACTGTATAATACATAATATCAGTACGGAACATTTGCCTCTCCGCGCGGAATCGGAATTTAACGAACAGGAATAAATTAACAGACGGGAAATCAATACATCGATGCTTTTCGTTCGTTCATTAACTTAAACCCGGCTTTAAACTTTTATTAATTTAATATTTTGTATTATGAGATTCAGAAATCTAAGAGGCAATTTTAAAATCTACGCGGTTACGGGCACCAATGCCGCCGCTTTCGCGATTTACTGCGATAATAGTTCGATGAAAGACCTGCTCGGTTTCGCAATCGAAAAAGAATATTATAAGGAGGGCAGGAAAAAGCGGGTTACTGTCAGCGGGTTTAAAGTATTCAGGGAAACAATGCCGAACCCCAAACCCGGCGCGTATTATTCCACATTCGAACACCCGATACAATCGTTTACCTGGGAAGATTTCTCCTCGTATCCCGGTGTGAAATACAAATATTACTTCACTCCGCTCTACGGCTCGCCTGCAAACATTACGAAAGGCAGCGTTTGTTCGCTCGATGTCGAAACTGAGCCGGCGTGGAAAAAGGACGGGCACAGTGTTTTCTTCAACCGCGGCGTTGCGTCAAGCCAGGCATACGCGGTCAAGTTCGGCAACAAAAAACCGAAAGACGTGAAAGGCGGTAAGGCGTACAAATGGCTTTCGAGAGGATTGAAGGAGGCTCTCGTGAAATTCATTTCAGACTCGGTCAAAGGCGATGAACTTGTCGGCTGTTTCTATGAGTTCAGATATAAGGAAATCCTGCTTGAACTTAAAAAAGCCGCTCTCCGCGGAGTAAAGATTCGGATAATTTACGACGCGAAGGAAAACAAGCCTAAAAAACCTAAAAAAGGGGAAAAAGCGGTAAGTTTTCCGAAGGAAGCAAATGAAGAATGTATTTCAGAAGCGAAACTCAGTGAAGCAAGAAACGTTGAACTCATTCCGAGAACCATAAACAAGAGTTATATCTGCCACAACAAATTCCTCGTTCTTGTCAGAAACAAAAACCCCGAGATGGTATGGACAGGCTCGACTAACATTTCCGAAGGCGGAATATTCGGACAAACGAACGTCGGGCATGCGGTTTGCGACAGAGCGGCCGCGAAAAAATTCATTGAATACTGGAATGCTATGTACGATTTAACTGACACGGATGAATATAAAGACAGGGTTGAAAGCATTCAGGGCGATATCGCTAAAGTGGATTCTGTCAGGAGCGGCGTCACGTGCATTTTTAGTCCGAGGAAGAGCCTGAAGATGCTTGAGTTTTACGCGAAACTTCTCGTCAGCGCCGAGGACTGCGCTTGCATAACTCTTGCTTTCGGCGTGAACAAGACGCTGATGAAGGAACTGATGAAGAATACCGCAAAAAGCGCGCTCACATTTCTGATGCTTGAAAAGGATGAAGAGGACATTGCGGAATACAGTTTCAAGAGTAACATAGTAAAAGCGGTCGGCTCTTATATGAGAAAAGATCTGCTCTCACGATGGACGCAGGAAGTAACTACGCAAAACCTTAAACTCAACGAGCACGTAAAATTCGTCCATACAAAATTCCTGCTGAAAGACCCTCTCGGAAAGACGCCGGTAGTTGTCACGGGCTCGTATAATTTCAGCGACCCGGCTACTATTAGAAATGACGAGAATATGATTATTATAAAAGGGGACAGGCGCGCGGCGGATATTTACTTTACGGAATTCATGAGAATATTCAATCAGTATTATTTCAGATGGGTCGTGAACAAACTTGCGGCTAAGGGCAAACTTAAAGATGACAGGAACGCGGGATTCCTTAAACCTGATTCGTCCTGGACGGACGCATACAAACAGGGAGGACTGAAGAGGAAAAAAATCGTGATGTTCGAGAAGATGCACTTGTGATTTATTCTATAGGCGAAAATATAAATCCGTGAGCGCGCGATTACAGCGGCAATCGTGAAAACATATTTCCCGCGGTTTCCTTGCTGTTTCTTAATCTACTGCACCCAGTAGTTATCGGGAAGTTTGATGTGCATTTCCTTTCCGTTGGTGCTGTATTTCAAATCTTCAAGGAGCCAGTACTCGCCCGGCCTGAAATACACGGTGCCGAGATTAATGAACGTTACGAATGAACTTATCGTTACAGGGAAATATATTGTCATGTACTCGGTAACGTCGCATTTAAGGCGTGATATGCTTATACCGAAAGCGTTTTCATAAGCGTAATCCTGATTCGAAATGGCGACGTCCATTACATACGTCTCTTTTTTCGCCTCGTGTAAAACCTTTCTTGTGAAGTCAACGTCTTTTCTGTACGGGAAATCGCTCCAGTCGTATTTCGATGTGTCTCTTCCGAGCGTTTTAATTATGCTCTTCCCGTCCGCGCGTTCGTATTTATTGATTGTGAGAAAAAAAACACTTTTACAGGTGTCGCCGTGATACATTAGTTCCTCTAACCTGAACCTTATTCCCGTATACGGCGATTGCGCCGCCGCAGTAATCGGCAGCAGCAGGATGATGATCAATAGAGTTTTCATAATAATTACCCCTTGTTATGTCAAATATCAGGAATAAAAAACAAAAAAGACAGAACAAAAATTTATAACCGCCTTTGCAGGTTCTATGCGGAAAAAATTAACGTTTGCAGGAATTAACGGGTCGCGCGCTATTTCCTCAGCGGACACATCCGCGAAAAGCATACCGGCAAACTCCTTGCGGTTGGTGCTATTTTCCTACACCTGTAATCGAAACGTATTGCCCGATTCTCGACTGGTGCGTATTGTCATCGGCGTCCCAGAGCCCGTCTTTGAAAATTACTCCCGCGGTCACTTCCGCGCCAAGATACTTTTCCGCGTCCGCTCTCTTAATATCGCTCTCTGAAAATTTAACGAAGTATTTTATTCCTTCGATTACAAAAAAGAAATCGTAAACGTCCTTAATCGTTCTCCCCGCCTTGTTTACGAACGGCTCCTTAACGAATTTGCCTTTATAGTCAAATGAAGTGTATGAGTTGTCTTCCTTCTTATACTCGAAATCGAATGATTTTGCCTCGTTCTCGATTCTTGCCTTGCACACGCGATAGTTTGAAAAATCGTATATTATGCGCTGCGGGTAATCGTGTTTAAGGTTTTCGAAAATGAATTTCCTGTCCGCGTATGATTTGAGTCCGAAACATATCTCGCCCTCGGGTGCGTCGGGGTTTTGCTCTGCAATAGTGGCGCAGTAAAAAAGTTTTCCGTCAATATAGGCGAGACGCATCGTCTCCGCGAGTATCGTACCGTTCTTATCTGTATATGTTGTCATTCCGGTATAATGTCCTTCGCCGGTGTGAATCCAGTTTTCTACCGTGGTATCCTCCTGCGTCGCGAATGTCCAGTAGCCGAGGAATAGATGTGTCGGGTAAACTTCTACCTGCGCTTGATTTTTGCCCGATAAGAAAATAAAGATAATGAATAGAATGGAAACAAGCATTCGTTTTTTCATTTGCATCCGTTTGTTTGTGCAATTTAGCGAATATTATGAATACGGAAAAGAGAAAATATAAAACCGGTTATTTCAAAATTTGGTGCTCAAAGACTCGTTTTATAATGAAACTGCTCTTGGTATCATCATCAGTAAAATTACTTAAACAATAACGATTATATAAGTATCGGTAAAAACAATAAATAAGAAACCTTTACATCGAAATACGAATTTTGAACAAAAAATAAGAATATTCGTATATAATAGAAAAACGGAGAAAATTCATATGAAGACTCAAATTCAAATTGTGATTTTCGCCATTGTCAATATCATATCATTTTGCTTATTAAAAAACGTAGTAATCGCCGGACAAATCCATACACTCAAAAATATTAGTTCGCCGGATGTGATTGTTCTCGACAGTCTTCCTTATCTGGGACAGACTCCGCCGGATACAATTCCGGAGATTTTCGGACCGGGATTTGTGTCGAGTACATCGGCAGATGAGTATTCAATTTGTTTCTCTGCTGATGGAAAAGAAATATATTTTTCAAGATATACCGCTAACGTCAGTAATACAATTTGGTGGACCCATGAAATAAATAATGTGTGGACTACTCCTGTCAACGCTCCGTTTACCGGAACTTTTTATAATTCAGAACCTTTCATCACTTACGATAATCAAAAGATGTATTTTATCTCCGAAAGGGGAGCGACCAACGATTTTCAAATATGGTTCATGACTCGAAACGGTTCTTCCTGGTCAACACCTCAGAAACTCACTGCGCCTTTTTCACAGGACAGTATAAAAATGTTTCCAACGGCTGCGATTAACGGTAATTTATATTTCACGCAGTTCGGTGCAAGCATGAAAGGCAGGTTTTATAAGGCAAGATACATTAACGGCGCTTTCGAAACACCGTCTGAATTGAGTTCGACCTTAAATGCTTATTACTCAAGCGGGCATGCATTCATAGCCCCTGATGAAAGTTATTTCCTCTTTGACGCTATTCCAACGCAGTCTTCAACGGGTTCTTTGATTTATGTCAGTTTCAAAAAGCAGGATAGTACCTGGGGAAATCCGATTTTGCTGGGAAGTAATATAAATGCCACAAACAATCAATATTGCCCGTATATTTCACCTGATGGAAAGTATATGTTCTTTACGAAACAAGGAAATATATGGTGGGTTGACGCTAAAGTCGTAACACGTTTAAAACCCGTAGGTATAATCCCTGTCAGCAATAAAATAGCAGATAATTTTATGCTATTCCAGAATTATCCTAATCCGTTTAATCCTTCTACAAAAATAAAGTTCACGATACCCGAAAACGGAAAATGGAAGGCGGGATATGGAAATGTAAGTCTGAGAGTATATAACGTCCTCGGTAAAGAAATTGCTACGCTTGTGAATGAAACCTTGCGTGCGGGTGAATATGAAGTCACCTTTTCGGCGGATAATTATGACGGAATTACAAGCGGCGTATATTTCTACAGGCTTGAAACCGGCGGTTCGGTTCTCTTGAGGAAAATGATACTGATGAAATAATATTATTGCGTCATTACGATTTTCAAACTCATTTTGAAAGTATTGTTATCTTTTATGTTTTCCAAACTGTATTTGCTTCCGAACAGTAAATCGAGCCGTCTTTTTACCGATTGATTCCCCGTATCATCATAAGACTTTACCTTAACCGGATTCCATCCGTTGCTGTTCGTTATGCTGAATATTAATTCTTTGCCTCTTATAATAAGCCTGATTGTTATGTCCGGTCTTTCAACTAGCAAATCCGCGTATCTGAAAGCATTTTCTATCAAAGGCATAAAAATCAAAGGAGGTATCATTATGCCCTTTGTATCTCCCGCGACCTTAAAACCTATAACCTCAGATTTGTCAAATCGGATTCTCTGAAGTTCAAGGTAATTGTTTATGTGATTTATTTCATCATCAAGGTACACTTTTTCCGCGGAAGCGTCATAAAGAACGTAACTCATTATTTCCGAAAGTTTTTCCACGCTGTAGACAGCTTTTTCGGGGGTTTGCTCAATCAGACATTTTATTTCCGACAAAGTATTCAGGAGAAACTGCGGATTTATCTGTGACTTCAGCAGCGCAAGTTCGCCCTTAACAAGTTGTTTCTCGGCTTCCTTCTGCTCCATGATGCTTTCGTAACGGAGTAAAGAAATTTTTAGAAGAGCGCCTGACAGTGCAAACAGGAAATTCGTTTCAAGAAAACTCTGGTAATATTTTGCGGTAGAGACAAGAAATGCTTTCCCGCTCAGGTCATACACCTCTTTAGCCAGTAATGAAATGTAAATTAAAGTAATCGGAACCGTAATTGCTATAACGAATAATAATCCGAATACAATAATATTTCTGATTCCCTTTTTATCAAGATGCTTCTTTGATATGAACAGATAAAACAAATAAAAAAACACTACGAAAGAAAAAACATATAGAAAATAGTCAGCAGCAATAATATTGTAAGTGATTTTGCCTACCGACGGGATAGTCTCGAGCCCGATAAAAAACAACATCACAACCCAGAATATCGTATGAATCAATATTATTTGCTTTTTCCGCAACGGAATTCCCTTTATTTCTTGCCTGTGACTGAAACGATTTTAAAAAAATTATCCTTGTATTTGCTGCCTATAGGAAGTTCTTTCTTCGCGATAATAACACTTTGTCCGTCTATGCATTCAATTTTACTGAGCGAGATGAGATATGACTTGTGGATTCTGACAAATTCTGTCTCAGGTAGAGTTTTTTCTATGTTCTTGAAACTCTGCAAAGTGATTATATTTGCATTCTTCGTCTTTATTATGATGTATTCGCTCAACCCTTCGATGTATAGTATATCGTCGTAGTTCACCTTTACCATTTTATAATTTGATTTGACGAAGAAATAATCTCTGTCCCTTCCGCCCGGCTCTGCCGTTTTTTGCTCTGCCTTCTGAAGATTATAGACCTTTTCCACTGATTTCAGGAATCTTTCGAATGAAAAGGGCTTGAGAAGATAATCGGTTACATCAAGTTCGAATGCGTCCACTGCATAATTCCTGTATGCGGTTGTCATTATTACACGTGGTTTCTTCTGAAGAGTACGCAGCAGTTGAGTCCCTGATATGCCTCCCATTTCTATATCCAGAAAGATAAGATCGACATTATTAGAAGCAAGATATTCAATTACGCTGATGCCGTCTTTAAATGTTTTCAGCAGTTTCAGGAATGGTACCTGAGATATGTAATCCTTTATAATATCAAGCGCCAGAGGCTCGTCGTCAACAGCAATACAGTTGATTATCATATTATGATTAGGTTGAGTTTTACGGTATAAGTTTTATTATCGTTTGCAATTATTAGTTCGTATTTTCTGTCAAATAGCAAATCAAGCCTGCGTCTTAAATTTGGAAGACCGAATCCGCTGTTCTTCCTTTGCCCTTCGTAATTATTTTTTACGTAATTCTTAATCTCAAACGTGATGTTTTTCTCATGAATATTAAGTTCAATAATAATACCCGGCGACGGTTTGAGTTTATCGCCGTGCTTAAATGCGTTTTCAATAAAAGGCATGAAAATCAGCGGAGGCACCTGGATTTTCGAATAATCACCGGCTACTTTAAAATCTATGAAACCGGGGTCGCTGAAACGGATTCTTTCAAGGTCAAGATAATTGTATATGTGGATGATCTCATTCTCAAGCGGAACGGATTCATTCGAAGACTCATAAAGCATGTAATTCATTATGCTCTTCAATTTATCGACGCTGTAAACTGCTTTTGACGGAAGGCTCCTTGTAAGCGATTTAATGTTGTTCAAAGTATTGAATAAGAAGTGAGGATTGATTTGTGCCCTCAGCATTGCAAGTTCGTTGGATATATTTTGCTTCTCCGTTTCCTTTTGCTTAATCTGACTCCTGTACCATATTAATGACACCTTCGATAAAATACCCAGAATTGAAATCATTGCAATGTATGCTATGATTGCGAAGATTCTGTCCTTCATTCCGTTAGCAAGCGTATAATAAAATGGATTTGAAGGGGATTTCACGTAAGCATACGGATAATATGTCAGGAAAGTAATTATGATGCCAAAAACAGCGAGATAAGCAGTTTGGATTAAAACGATAGTGATTATTCCCTTTTTGTTGAAGTATCGAGGCGACACCAGGATGTAAAAAGTATAAAAAGTGATAATACTAAATAATAAACGAAAAGATAAACTAATGTATCTGGGAATAGAATAAGAATCGATGCTGTAAATATAGGTATCGAGCAATGAAATAGAAAACGAAACAATCCAGAATGAAATGTGAAATTTTATTAAAGTCTTTTTTTCCATTTATTATACTTGCTTGAAATTACTAAATATCATTATCTAATAATAATCAAATTAGGTGAACATGCCGGAATTTTAAGTGAAAACGGATTATTTCCGTACAAGCACTACACCGGAATATGTTTTGTTTAAACAATCTGATGTTTTACCGATTAATTACTTCTCTTTGCTGAATACTGTTATTCGGCTCAACTATTTCAACGTATATAAAGTGGTTATCCAAAACACATAGAATAATTTAGTCAAACATTAAAAATCTTTTACATTAATTTTTTAATTGAAATGAAAATACTAAAAACTTTTACACTTGCCGTCATATTTATTGCAGGCATCGTTACAAATGCGTTCTCCCAGAAATTGGAATTCTCGACTCATTTAGCCCCGGGCGGGGGAGTGCACTCGTCAGCGCCTTCTGTTTCCGACAGGAATGGAAACATTTTCGTTGCCGGCGGTACCAGAGATGGCCTGAGAGTTACAAACGATGCGTTACAGAAACGTTATAACGGACACGGCGACGAGACCGGGGGCGATATATTTTTAATGAAATTGTCGCCTGCCGGAGAATTGTTATACTCAACTTATTTAGGCGGCTCCGGGTCAGAATATTATTGCTTGCAAATAGCCCTTGATAATTCGGATAACGTGTATGTCGGCTTTACAACAAATTCGAAAGATTTACCTGTTTCCGATAAAGCATACCAAAAGACGCTAAAAGGAGATAACGATCATTATATAGCAAAATTCTCGAATGACTGCAAGTATATTGCTTCGACATATATCGGCGGCTCGGGCAGCGATCACTGGACAAGACTCGCTGTAAATGAAAATAAATTGTATCTGTTCGGAAAAACCAAGTCGCAGGATTTTCCCGTTACCGGAAAGGCAGTCCAAAAAGTGTATGATAATACCGCGCCGCCTGATACAAGTCAGTCGTGGTTAGCAGGCGATATAACAATTACCGCTTTCACTTTGGACCTTGATAAAATTTTATACTCATCGTATTTGGGGGGTAAATCATTGGATTATGTTACGTCATTTTCTTTCGATTTAGACGGCAGAATAATTCTCACAGGCGGTACATATTCCGACAATTATCCTGTCACTAAAGATGCATATAAGAAATCTATTTCCGGACAGTTTGATGGTTTCTTGACTATAATCAGCCGGAAACTGTCTAAAATATGTTATTCAACTTATATCGGCGGTGACTCTACGGATCAGGTTAATTCCGTCATTGCCGGAGATGACGGTGACCTCATTCTCGCAGGTGAGACAAAGTCACCCGATTTCCCTGTTACTCCTGACGCTTTGTATGGGTCGTATTTAGGCGGAAGATCGGATGGCTTTATAATGAAATTTGATTTAAAGTCTAATAAGCCTTCGTATTCAACTTTCATTGGCGGCTCAAAAAGTGATTTCATAAATTTTTCCGCATTAACCGAAGACCAAAAATTTGTATTCGTAGGCAGATCAGGTTCAAAAGATTTCCCGGTAACAAAAGACGCGTTATTCCAATCGATTTCCGGAGGGATTGATTTAGTGATACTAATACTGGACAAACGTATGAAAAATATTGAATATTCTACTTTCGGCGGAGGTACGAAACAAATAATGATGACTCCGAACGCAGGTTATTACGGTGGCGGTAAGTTGATAATATCAGTCACGTGCATTTCTCCCGATTTTCCCGTATCGGTAAAGTACGCTGAATCCGACAGCACGTGGACGAATTGCATGATGAAGTATGATTTAAACACAAAATTATCGCAGGTACAAAATTAAACGAGTTGTGAAAATCCGGAATCAGGAACAAAAGTTTCGTTTGTATGCTCAACAAGACAAAGAATTTAGTTCTAACAAATTTAGGGGAGTTAGATTTTGAAAACATTTGTGGCAGGCGCAACAGGCGCGACCGGCTCCAGGTTAGTAAGCGAACTGCTGAGTCGCGGGGTTTATGTTAAGACAGTGGTTCGCAGTGCGGAAAAACTTCCGCCTGATATAAGGAAACACAAGTATGCTATAATACTCGAAACTAATATACTTCAAATTAAAGACTGCGAGTTAGCGGATTATATAAAAGACTGCGATGCGGTCGCGTCCTGTCTGGGACACAACATAAGTCTTAAAGGCATATTCGGGAATCCGAAATACCTTGTCACGGATGCCGTGGAAAAATTATGTAAAGCGATAAACGAAAACAAGCCTTCCGGACCTGTCAAATTTTTGTTACTGAATACTACCGCGGTTAAGAACAAGGATAATAAAGAAAGATTTTCGTTTCCCGGAGAACTATCAATTGCTTTATCCCGGAAACTATTGCCGCCGCAACGGGATAATGAACGCGCCGCGGATTATTTGAGAAATATTGATGAAAGCAAATTTATAAAGTGGACTATCGTTCGTCCTGATACTCTGATAAACGAAAATTTTGTTACTGAATACAGCGTATTCCCTTCGCACGTACGCAGCCCGGTCTTCAATGCGGGCAAGACAAGCAGAATTAATGTCGCGCATTTCATGTCTGAATTGATAACAAATGACAATATCTGGGAAAGATGGGAAGGCAAAATGCCTGTGATTTATAATTGCAGGTGATTTGAAGATTGCTAAGGTATGCAAAGCAGTGGTTAGATATAAAAAATACCGTTTATGAATATTATTAATCCTATAAACAAAAAAATATAAAATATGAAAACATTATGTCTATTTATTTTTCTGACTTTTCTCGTAAAACCGGTTGTCTCTCAACCGATTCCATACGACAGTTTATACCTTGCCCAGCCGCGGCCGGGAGACTCGGCTGTCGTTTTCGCGCAGGGCTTAATATCGCTTCCGGGCAGGAATGAAGTCTGCATCACATTCTCCCCTGACGGTAAAACGATATTCTATAGCATTGAATTTTTTCCGAGCCCTGGAGTCCCGTTTATAATGCGTACGGAATATAAAAACAATAAATGGTCAAAACCCGATACGGCGTCTTTCTCAAAAACCAGAATGTCAAACGAACCGTTTTTTTCTCTAAACGGCTCACGGTTATACATGGCTGCTAAACAGGTGGAAAATCAGGTTGGACAGGTGGATTTATCCTACGTGCAGAAAAACGATACACTATGGAGCAACCCTATAAGTCTTGGCAGCCCGCCAAACACCACAGCAGACCAATATCATCCTTGTATTGTTTCGGATACATCGATTTATTTCTCGACAAGCAGCGGACTGATTGCGCGCTGCCAGTACCACAACGGAGTCTATCTGCCGCAGGTTGTTTTTCAGTATCCGATAAACTATGCGAATTTAACTCAAACGTGGGGGGACCCTTACGTCTCTCCGAACGAAAGTTATCTAATCTTCAAATCAACGCGGGCAGGCGGATTCGGAGGAATTGATTTATATATTTCTTACAAAAAGACAAATGGCGCGTGGACTAATCCAAAAAATCTGGCGAGTAAAATTAATACGCAATTTGATGAAACCTCCGGCGACGTAACGCCTGACGGTCTTT
>CAZOQR010000043.1:0-8906 GCA_964581915.1 uncultured Ignavibacteriaceae bacterium
CCCCACTCTTCAGAGTGGGGAAAAAGAATTCTATAATATTGGGCTTTAGCCCGCAAATTTGAATGAGTGAGGACTAAAGTCCAAATGTTTCTTCGCGTATTACCCCGCCTTAAAAGGCGGGGTAACAAAAAGATTCAGAAATCGTTCTTCTGAAGTCTCTAATTACTGCTCAAAGTATAAGCAGCATAATATATGAGCAGACACGGATTTGAAAGCGGCGAAATATTAATCACCTTCCGCAGTCAATGTAAGGTTAAATAAATTAATTTTTTGAATTTTATTATCTTTTCCTGCGTTTTAAGGAAAAAGGAGAAAAATATGAAATACATAAAAATATTATCTGTTTTACTGTTACTTGCCGCGGCAAATCTTTTCGCCAAGGACCCGGGAGATAAAGTAACCAATTTCACGATTAACAATTACGACGGTAAGGAATACAATCTTGATGACGCTCTTAAGAACGGATATGTTGTGATTATGTTCTGGTCGACGGAATGCCCGTACGTTCAGCCGTTCAACGACAGAATTAACGATTACGTGAATGATTTTGCATCTAAAGGCGTTACATTCTGGGCGGTTAATTCGAATTCCACGGAAAGCGATGAACGCGTAAAGGAACACGCCGCCGGGAATAAATACGTCTTCCCGATGCTTAAAGACAAGAACAACACTGTCGCCGATATCTTTGAAGCCACCAGAACACCGGAAGTTTTCGTTCTCGGGAAAGACAGGACTATTCTTTATCACGGAAGAATTGACGACAACAGTTACGCGGAGAAAGTCACATCCAGCGATTTGAAGAACGCTCTTAAGGAAATTCTTGACGGCAAGGAAGTATCAGTAAAATCAACGAAATCATTCGGATGCACTATTAAAAGAGAATCAAAATGAAATATATTCTTAGCGCGATATTGCTTGCTTTGTCGATTAGCCTGTTCGGACAGGAAGTGAAGCCCGTGAAGACGATCGACGACCTTGAAACGATTACGAAATCGACCGAAGGAAAGGTTACTCTGTACAATTTCTGGGCGACCTGGTGCGGACCGTGCGTTCAGGAATTCCCTCACCTTGTGAAACTCTACAACAATTACAGGGACAAAGGCTTCGAAATCGTTTTCATCTCGGTTGATATGCCGGAACAGGTGCAGTCAAAAGTCGTCCCGTTCCTGAAGAAACAGAACGTTGATTTCATTACTTACTATAACGACTTTAAGACCATCGACGATTTTATAAATTACTATGATAAGAACTGGGAGGGAGCCATACCGACCACTTACATCTACAACAAGGAAGGAAAACTCGTAAACAAATTTTTAGGCAGTCAGACATACGAATTCTTCGAGGAGGAAGTTAAGAAACATCTGAACTGAAATTTGCAATAAATTAAAAATAGGGGACAATCTAAATGAAAAAACGCATTACAATCGCCGTCGTGCTGATAGCATTCGGAATATTGATTTATCAGAACATAACGGCTCACTCGACAGGCATGACGGGCAGGACACTGAAGCCGGGGAGCGATCCCGGATGCATCTGTCACGGTTCATCACCCACTACATCGGTCAACGTTAACATAATCGGACCTTCATCTATGGGAATGGGCGATACCGCCACATTCATGCTTAAGATTAAAGGCGGTCCGTTAGCAGCGGCGGGATGCGACATCGCGTCAGGCAGCGGTAACCTCATAACTAGTCCGTCGGAATCATTCCTTCAGAGATTAGCGGTGGGAAGCGATTTCGAATTAACACATACATCACCCAAGGCGCCGTCGTCGGATACGGTCACTTTCACTTTCAGGTACATCGCGCCGAATACGGTAGGCACGGCTACTATCTATGCGAACGGAAATTCCGTCAATCTCAGCGGAACATCATCGGGTGACAACTGGAATTACGCGTCAAGCAAGACTATCAGCGTTACTTCCACCTCCGTAAGAGAAATTAACGGCATCGCGTCTTCTTTCAATCTCAGACAGAACTTCCCGAATCCGTTTAACCCCGTTACGAAAATTCAATACGGTTTAAACAAATCGGGTAATGTAACTTTAAAAGTTTATGACGTCGCGGGTAAAGAAGTGGCAACGCTCGTTAACCAATACCAGAACGCAGGAACTTATGAAACAGATTTAAACGCATCCGAACTCGGGCTAACCAGCGGTTTGTATTTCTATTCTCTGATTTCAGGCGACAAGAAAGAAGTCAGAAAAATGATTCTTACAAAATAATTCATTCAATTAAGAAGGGTGCCACAGGCACCCTTCTTTTTTTATTCAAACCCTGTAATAATCACCGCGCCAGTTTTTCACGGCTTTTTTTATGTCCTCCTCCGGCATTCCGGTATCTGCCGCCTTCTTCGCAAGTTCCGGAAATTCCTCGTCTGACGCGAATCGCAGCCCTATTATCTGCCGTATCGTCAGCCTTGAATCGAACGGTTTTCCCGTCAGCAGAAAATGGCGGAAATTCTCCTCAGCGCGAATCGCTCTGTCCTGAGCCTTTAAAGCGAATGTTCTCGAAAAGTAAAACAGCATTAGAAGTACAAAGGATACGAGGAGCAGAAACAATCCCGGTTTCAGCGAAGTGCCTTTATTGAATGCCGCTATGGTGTAATAAACCGAGGATATTAGCAGCAGTATTATTAACGGGAAAGTAACCGCGTGGAAACTGAAAACAAATCTTCTGTGGTTCTTGTAATTCTGTGTTTTCATCGCTTTGATTTATGATTTTGAAAAAGTTTTTATAACGTCCCAGGCTTCCAGCACGTGCCTTTCCTCAACGTTAGTCTGGGCGACAACAAGTCTTAACGTGTATTTTCCGTTGAGTTTTGTGTGTGATATGTATATTCTTCCCGAATCGTTTATTCTCTGAAGAAGTTTTTCATTGATTGAGTTGAGTTCCTCTTCGCTCTTCCCCGCGGGTTTGTGCCTGAAGCATACAAGATTGCAGGTCAATGGAGCGAGGATTTCGAATTCGCCGTCCGATGATACTTTTTCGTAAAACAACTTCGCGAGTTCGATGTGACCCCGAACCTTATCCTGCAGACCTTTCACGCCGAACGACCTTATCACAAACCAGAGTTTCAACGCCCTGAACCTTCTCCCGAGAGGAATACCCCAGTCGCAATAGTTGTTCACTGCGCTGTCCGAACGGGTTTTCAGGTATTCCGGAATAATTTCAAAAGTATTCAGAAGAGAGTTTCTGTCTTTAACGAAATAAGCCGAGCAGTCGAAATTCGTGAACATCCACTTGTGCGGATTGAAAACGAAAGTGTCAGCCTCCTCAACTCCCTCAAGGAATTTTCTGTATTCGGGAAGAAGGAAAGCCGTTCCGAGATGCGCGGCGTCAACGTGCAGCCAGAACCCGTATTTTTTCTTCAACCCTGATATTTCTCCGAGAGAATCAATCGCGGTGCTTCCGGTCGTTCCTAATGCCGCGACGACGCATAAAGGCTCGTATCCCGCATTCAGGTCGGATTGAATCGCTTTCTCAAGCAGCGCCGTGTCAATCGAGAAATCATCCTTCACCGGAATCTTGACGAGGTTTTCTCTTCCGATACCCGCAATCTTAACCGCCTTTTCTATCGATGAGTGCGCTTCCGTAGAGCAGTAAACGCGGAATTTCTCTTTACCCGAAAATCCGCTCCTGTTGATTGAAAAACCGGACTTCACTTCCCTCGCGTTTATAAGCGACGCAAGTGTCGATGTCGATGCCGTGTCCTGTATTACTCCCGTGAATGTTCCGGGAAGCCCTATCATATCCCGAAGCCAGTTCATTACTTTCTCCTCGAGTTCCGCGGCAGCGGGTGAAGTTTCCCATTTCATTCCCTGAACGCCGAGCGCGGCTGTTAATACTTCCGCGGCAAGCGATGGAACGCTTGTATTTGCCGGAAAGTACGCGAAAAACTTCGGACTCTGCCAGTGGGTTATTCCCGGCATTATGATTTCGTTGAAATCGGCGAATATTCTATCGAACGGCTCGCCGTCCGCGGGAGGCGCGGAAGGAAGCCTGTCGAAAATTTCCCGAATTTTCGATTTCGATTTCACCGGCAGGTCACCTATCCGGCGGTAATAATCCGTAATCCACTTCCTGAGTTGAGGGAATATTTCGTTTATGCTTTCTTCAATATCCATTTTATTTTTGCATTTCGGTTATGAACTTTTCCCGGAATTTTGCGGGCTCGATTTTTTTTATTACGCCGATAAGTTTGTTGTATTCGCTTTTTCTCATCTCATTAAGATATGAAAGAAAACTTTTCAGGCTTCTTGCCGAATCAGGAACGCGCGTATCCGATATTTTTTTCCCGAACTTATTAAGTCTCTCAACCATAACGTCAATGTCATGAACTTTTCCCGCCCTTTCCACGAACTCTTTAACAAGCGCGTGATGACTTCGTATGCTCATTCCGCAGTATTCGGCGGCGAATTCCATGTTGTATCTCAGCGGTTTTGACTTTATCCTTACGTTGTGAAGAAGTTCCCTGGAATTGTTCCCCGCAATCAGACGCGAGGTGTAATCCGTTATCCTGTCGTACTGTTTCAGAAGAATAAGCCGGAACTGAAGTTTCAGACTTAGCGAGGCGCGCCCCGTCATCATCGGGTTGCTTTGCGAAAAATACTCAATCATTTTATCCGCGCCGGAAATGAATTCGGAAAGCAGCGGCGACTTCATTATTCTCTGTCTCTTTGAAGCGATTTCATCTTTCAGATTTTCAAGAAACCGCACGGTGAAAGGATTTTTTATCTTAACTATCTTAAGATACTCGTTTGTGATTTCGGAGCAGACATCCAGTTCCCTCGCGGCGCCGAACAGTTTGATGAGTTCTTTCGTTTTAGTCAGATAAATTTTGTAATATTCATCCGGCGATAGATAGCCGAACGATTTAAGCAATGCCTCGAGTTTCCTCGATGAGACCCTCGCGTCGTGCAGGTCGTCTTCCTTCCCGCCCGCTCTGAACGCTTCGATTTTCGAAGCCAATAACTGAATTTTATCGCGGAACATGATACCGTGTTCGGCGGCGTTATCTGTAGTTTTTCTATTTTGCACGGATGAATTTTCTATTTACATAAAATTAAATTAATTTATCAATTAATACTACATTAAATGCCCGTTGCAAAAAAGAAACGACATTATATCGATGACCTCGTGATTAAAAAGGAAAACCCGGGAGAAGGAGGAGTCCCCGGGTTTTTGTAAAGGAGAAAGCTATGAAAAACTACTCTTATGCTTTATTTTATCAGAACCATTTTCTTTGTTATTATATTGCCGCCCGCGACAAGCCTGTAGAAGTAAACACCCGTCGAGACCTGCTTTCCGTTGGCGTCAATTCCGTACCATTCGGTTGAATATTTGCCCGGCTGCAGTTTCGAATTGACAAGAGACGTGATTTCTCTTCCCGTCAGGTCATAAATCCTTAGCGAGACGTTTGTCGCCTTCGGCAGAGCAAATTCAATCTTTGTTGAAGGATTGAAGGGATTCGGATAGTTCTGTGACAGTTCGAATGCCTTCGGAATTTCCGTTCCCG
Source organism: uncultured Ignavibacteriaceae bacterium (assembly GCA_964581915.1). Classification (GTDB taxonomy): domain Bacteria; phylum Bacteroidota; class Ignavibacteria; order Tepidaquicellales; family Tepidaquicellaceae; genus CAIKZJ01. The sequence continues at coordinate 5,521 of CAZOQR010000043.1, forward strand.
TCTGCTGTACACCTACTGAATAATTTATCGAGGCGAGTATTACCTGAACGGTATAGAAGGGATTGTGCATTCCGAGACTACCGTCCGCGGAAATCATTCTGTAGTTCCAGTATGCCTTTCTTAAATTCAGATTCATTGAATCTCTCGCGATAATGCGCCAGTCAACTGAATCGAGTCCGGCAGGCGGAAGCGCGATTCTCAGATTTTTAATGCAGCCTTCAACTTCTTTTTGCCAGGGTTCGACGCTGTTATCGTGGTCGAAGTCATCCGGAGCCATGAAGTCATCGAAACTCGTTACGCCCGGATGGCAGCCGAGACAGCCCTTCACGTGGTCGTAATTAGTCGCGGAGTAGTGAAGATTCATCGAGTGCCCGCCGACTTTGTCGTGCGTTACCGTACCAGTATCCGTTGTCGTCGACATGTGGCATCCTACGCAGGCGCCGGAAATATTCTTATGCGAACCGGAAATATAAACGCTTCCGGGGAATGATGCCGCGTTCTTGCCCCATAATACGTCGCCCTGTGTGTTTTCGTGCGGACCCCACGTGCTGGAGAATGAACCCTTGACAGTTACGTATGTCGTGTTGTTTCTTCTCGCGGAGTGGCAGGAAATACAGGCTCTGCCCGTACCCGCTGATGAATATGACACGCCGTTTGCAAGCGTATCCGAACCCGTTGTCGGAACTCTGAGTGAATTTTCACCCGGACCGCCGTGAGGATCGTGGCAGGTCTGGCATCCGATTGGCGTCATATCGCCTTTATTAAGCGCGATGGGGTCTTTTCTGTTATATGAATAATAACCGATGAAGTCCCTTCCGTCGTGGCAGCGGTTGCAGTCGTTCAGGTTGTTTCTTAAACTGTCCGCTACATTGCGTCCCTCGAATACGGGATTTGAATGGAGCGAATTTCTCCATTGTGTAAACAGCGTATGTCTCCAGTACTCTTCGTGGCACTGACCGCAAACCTGCGGTTTGTAAGGAATTTCGATTGCAGTCGTATCACCGCTTGTCGCGTGGACTCCGCCCGCTCCGTGGCAGTTTTCGCATCCGATAGTCGCGAACTGCACGAGCGAAGGATATTTTGTTTTAAGTGAATCCCAGTTGCCCTTTTTAGGCGGTGACCAGGCTGTCCAGTTCCAGCCGACCTGTCTTGCTACATCGTCAAATCCGTGATTGTCGTTGTACGCGTTGTGGTCGTAGCCTACTGTGTGGCATTTCATGCACGCGGTGCTGTAATATGACGGTCCCGCGCTGTCAATTTCAGTCTTGAAAATTGTCGCGTGTCCGCTGACTTTCCACTTGTTGAATATCGCCTGGAAGTTAGACCACGTCGCGTGGCAGGACATGCAGTTAGGATATGCCGCGGGAACGTTGTCGAAATTTCCGACACCGACGAAATTCGCCGAGGTAATTTTAATAGTCGTGTCTTTTGTTCCCGTAGAAGTCGTAATCGAAGCCCTGACTACGTAAGCGCCTACAATATCCGTTTTGAATTTGTACCAGCCCAGTGAAGGCACGGATGTTATGGTTGCTGTCGAGCCTGCGGGCTTGGAATCGAATGTCCAGTTGCTGCTCTGAACAGCCGCTGTATCGCCGATGTTCATCACAGACATATAAACCCACAGTTTGTTCGCTACCACAGACAGCCCCGTCGTAACGCAAGAATCCGGCACCAGAGCCGGCGTATTCTTTAGCATATCGGGAGTAACCATCTGAGGCAAGATTTTCGGTTTCGGCGCTGAGAATAACACTCCCGCCGTGAGAACCAAAATCACCAAACTTGTAATCGTTTTTTTCATAACTTTTTATTTATTTAAGAATCTTTTTGGTTTCAATTTCTATATGTAATAAATGCAATATATATGCCGAAACATAATTTATTGAAAAATAAGGATTTAACAATAATCATCTATAATATATGTAGATTAATTTCTCAATGTTTGAAATTTGTGGGGAAATATAACACACAGAAAAAAATTTCGCAGTATTTTCCGTGAATGAATGGAGAATAATTAATTAAAAAAGACAGCAGGCTCCGGTTTGACCGCAACCTGCTGTTTTTTTATATTTACTTTACGGGCATCGCGTATATTGTTTCTTCAATTACGGGATTTATCTCTACCTTGTCAAGTATCATTGTCTGGCTGCCCATTTTTGATTCGGATGTCTTGACTTCCATAAGAAATGGAATTGTCAGTTCGCCGGCTTTCTTATAGTTTTCATAAGTCGTCTGTGAATCGATCATTTTTCCGTTAACATTTACTTTCTTGTCAACTTTAACGAGGTTGCCGGTCGCGTCGTCAATGTAATAAAACTGCTCGTCATTGTCGGAACCCGTGTATTTAATCTTATAAACATCCTTGCCGTTAAGGCTTTCCTTGCCTATTAATTCCGCCTTGGCGCCGTCCTCTTTATAGGTGAACAGAACGCTGTAAGTTCTTCCTCTCTGCTTGAAGGATTTCAGCATACCCTCGTCGACTTTTTCGGGGTCGGACGAGCCCATCATAGGATTAATTGTCCAGCCCGTCACGCCGTCGCAGCCTTGCTTCATTATCATTCCCTGAATATTCACTTCAAGATAACTCTTGTCGGGAAAGGATGAATACATCGTGAAAGGAAAATCCATTCCCATCATGCTCATCGAGCCGATTGCTTTCATCGTAACGACAGCCGTTACCGCTGTTCTGCCGCCTGACGCGTCGGCGTATTTTTCAATAATTTCATCGACGGTCTGAGCATTCAATGCCGCCGCGAGAGCAAGTAAAAAAACCGAAATAAAAATTGCCTGAATTTTTTTCATTTTATTGTTTTTGTTTCGTATAAATTGCATAAAATAATGAATAATTTGAATCCAATATATTTTATATCTTTGCAGGAACACTAACTCCTCGGTTTGTGTATAATCAGTAAATACAACAAAATGAAAAGAATTATCTACTTATCGGTTTTGCTCGCGGCGGCAGTCATATTTACGGGCTGCGACAATTTCTGGAACACGAGCAGTCATTACATTAATTTCCTTAACACCGACAATTTCAAGTATATCACTTCAATCTATTACAAGGAAATGAGCGATACTCAGTGGTCCAAAGACCAGACCGTTTCCGACATTTATCCCGGAGAAGACCAGACCCTGCTCTTGTACGAAGGCATATACGACTTTGAAATCATTATGGAGGATGAGTCTTATTCATATACATTCTATTACGAGGATATCTCCGTTTACAACGACATGACGATAGAAGTATTTTACGATGAATTAAAGGGGGACGGCGTCAAAATCGTGAAAAAACCAAAGAACATTGAAAAGTAGTACAAACCGCTAAAATAAAAATCCCCGTCTTGAACGGGGATTTTCAATTTATACTCAATGCGCGAATTTACGCG
>CAZOQR010000043.1:9006-15387 GCA_964581915.1 uncultured Ignavibacteriaceae bacterium
AAAATAGCTCCGTAGGAGCGGCATCTTGGTAGAAATTCGAAGGAAAACATTCCATAGATCCGTAGGAGCGGCATCTAATAGAGTCCCGGAGGGACGTCAGTATTTTAGAAAAAGCCCCGGAGAATTCTTTCACCGGGGCTTTTCTTTTTAAAAAATCTTTATATCGTCGATTACAAAGTTTACTTGAGAAGCATCATTTTCTTTGTCTCGACGTAACTGCTTGTTTCCATCCTGTAGAAATAGAAACCGCTCGACAGGTTCGCTCCGTCGAATTCCACCGAATAATAACCTGGCTTCTTCACGTCGCTAACGAGCGTCCTGACTTCCCTTCCGAGCACGTCGAACACCTTGATGCTAACGAAACCTTCCTTGGGCACGGAGAATTTTATCTGCGTCGAAGGATTGAACGGATTCGGATAGTTCTGCGAGAGTTCGAATCTGGTCGGTATTCCGCTGAGGTTTCCACCGATATCAGTCGGTACAATCTGATAAGCGGTTACATTAATGTTATCCACGTACCAGCCGTCCCAGTTCGTGTTCGAATCGCAGGAGTCCCTGAATCTCACGAGCATATTCGATGAGCCGTAAACGTAAGGCGTGATGTCGAAACTCTGAAGTTTCCACGTCGCCGAATCCTTACCGTTGAACGTGGCGAGCCTGCTCCAGGTCGAGCCGTTATTGCTGGACACGTCAACGAAGCCGTAATCGTATCCCGCCTCGAGCGCGTATTTCTGATACCAACTCAGATATATCGACGGGTATGTCGAAACGTTCAGAGGAACCGATATCATCTGATTGACTCCGTAGTTCGTGCAGATGCCCTTGAACGAATGCGTAGGCGAGAGGTATTTATTTGTAACTATTGACCAGTTTGTCATCGTCGGGAAATTTGCTGTCCCGTTTTCAGCGCTGTCGCGTAATATTGTATAGCCCGTTCCGACGAAGATATTAATCATCTTGTCGTAAACCGTAACCGTATCGTTTTGTTTGAGTTTCAGTCTCGCTTTAACAACGCCGTTGTTCGGGCAGGTCGCGCCAATCGTGAAATTGAATGTCGCGCTGTCCGATACGAAGGAATTCAGAGAAGGTTTTGTATATACCTGAACGGGTATTGAAAGATAAGTTGTCTGAGGAACCAACTCGACTTTGACGTTTACCGCGTTCGAGAGACCTTTGTTCCTGTAAACAACCTTGAAAGTTCCCGATTCTCCCTGAACATAGGTTGCTTTATTTAGTGTTTCAGACTTTATTCCTACGAAAGGTCCTGCCGCCATCGTCATGTAAATATTCATGTACATGCACATCTGCGCATAAGGAATTATTTCCGCCTGCGTGGCATAGAATCCGGATGTGCCGACTTCCGGAGTCATAACGAACCTGTGGTCCGAATGTCCGGTCGAGTCGTTGCTGTAACACCAGTCGAGATCGCCGCCTCTCACGTAATAGTTCACCGTCTGGTAAGGAGTGCCGAATGTAAAATGGTTATCCGCAATAATGTCGTTTCCGTATTCGTTGAAAATCGCGTCGTCCGGAGTTGGCGTCGGGTCGCACCAGGCGTAAGGCTTTATCAGATAATTGCCGTAAGTATGATAATCTAAAGCGACCTTGAAATTTCTCGAATTGAAGAAAGTCTTGAAAACCTGTGTTTCAGGTTCCGAAAACGGATACGGTCCCCTGTATGTATCTGACGATTGCGAAGTCGAAGAGCCTCCGTTTGTCGAATTCCAGAAATTCCACGTACCGAAGTTTCTGTTGAGGTCCGTTCCCGTTGCTGTTCCCTGAGGCTTGCGGTTCTTTCTCCACATTCCGCCGCCGTTAGGATTCGTCGTCTGATTGTAATAATAGCCGTCGGGATTTATGAACGGTGTGAAATATATTTCCCTGTTATTCAGAATGTAAGTCGCGACCGGGTCTATGTTATAATTTTCAAGCAGCCAGTAAATGTAATAAAACACGTTCATCATTCCCATCGGTTCGCGGGCGTGAGTCACGCCGTTCAGCCAGATTTCCGGCCTGCCTGTCGGGGCATCGGGATTCTTCGTGACCCTGATTGTCCACATCGACCTGTTCTCATAGGAATTTCCGATTGACCATTTTGCCGATACGAGAGTCGGATACTGCTGTCTCATCGAATCGAGTTTCGCGATTGCTTCTTCCCATTTAAGATGACCGCCCATCGTTCCGTAAATGCTGTGAGAAATCGTGTATGCGTCCGTCTGCATTATTTCAGGCGATATAAAATTCTGCTTCTGCATTTTCTCGTAATGCGACTGCCAGTCGTCTATGGTTATGTCATAGGAAACGCCTGACTTTTTCAGCAATTTGATTTCGGATTCCGAGAGCCATGTCTCGAAGTACTGTCCGGGCTTGTTTCTTCCGCCGTCGAAGAAAAGACCCTGATTCTCGATTTTCTGAAATTCGGCGCGTGTTGTTGCGTATATTCTCACCTGAGAATATTTTTCCTGCGTGTCTTTGGTTTTATTCTGCGATAAGGTAATACCGGAAAAGAAAACCAGAAACACAGTAAGTAATAAAAGTGACTTTTTCACGTCAGTAAAATTTTGATTAATATAACATTGAGTAAAAATATAATATAGAAAACACAAAAGTAATGTAAAATATTAACGACAAGCATTATTTTTTTTTGTCATCGGCGTAAGGTCGGGTTTTTGACGCGGAAATGAATAAAAAAAAACCCGGCATTGCCGGGTTTTTTTAAGAACCGTGTTATTATTTTAGAACAACCATTCTTTTCACGTCAACATAAGACTGTGATTCAAGCCTGTAGAAATACACGCCCGAAGTCAGAGACGAAGCGTCGAAATCCACGATGTATTCGCCCGCACTCTTGAATTCGTTCATCAGGTTCGCGACTTCCCTGCCGAGTATGTCATAGACCTTGAGCGACACGACACCCGCTTTCGGAAGTCCGAATCTTATCATTGTAACAGGATTGAAAGGATTCGGATAGTTCTGATGAAGAACGTAGTCCTTTGGTATTTCAGTGGTGATGTTCTGGACCGCGCTTGTAAGGCACGGAGGAGGATCGACCCTCGTCCATCCCGTACCGAAACTGAGAGGAGTCAGGTTATTGAAAACCGCTGAACTCGTGACAAAATTCATGTTGAGGCACGCCGAGGTGTTTGATATGTTGAACTTCAGAGAGCCGAGCCAGTGATTGCCCGGAATGAAGGTGTATGCCGGTTTGCCCTGAAAGAGCAGTATGTTCAGACTGACAGCCGTATCGTTAAGAACCGACGTTGAAGTCATCTTGTCATAATTGACATTGTCCGAAATGTTTGAGTTCGCGTTATCGACCGGACTTTCTGGTATGAGCGTCAGCGCGTTCGCGGGAGCAGATGTCCAGTAGTTCATCCTGACGCAGGTATTGCCCGGGCTCCAGGTCTTCCCTTCGGGAACGACACCGTACAAATCTATTACGAATTTTCCGCTTTCGAATCTCGGATTCTGAAGGATAAATTTCACATTCTCCTGCCCGGCCGAGTATGAAGAAATAAGGAAAATCGCTAGTAATGTTAAAATTATTTTTTTCATACAATTAAATTTTTTAAATTAAAAAAATTAATACGGACGGATAAAACTCTTGCCGAGATTCGCGTACAATATAAGCGCGTCGTAACCGTCGACGAAATCGTCTCCGTTGAAATCGGCAATTTTATACCTGTCCAGGCCGAACTGTGATTTAAAGACCGTATAATCGGTTCCGTTAACGTATCCGTCAGTGTTAGCGTCACCGCCGTAAAGAACGAATACCGCGCCGACTTGCTTCATGTTGCTTCCGTAAGCCTTATTAACCGCGTCCGTGAAATTGAACGTCGTCGTGCTTCCCGTCGCGAACGGCATCGCAGTGTTGCTCCAGGTTTCAAGATGATTCCTGTGTTTCACGACAACAAAGTAACTGCCGTTCGGCGCGTTCACGAAGCCGGTGCTCGCGTTACCCTGCTCGTCAAGATACGCAATCGCATTATCCACGATTGCATACGGCGACGTAGAATTTGCAAGCAGAATCCTTACGGTATCTCTCACCTGAGTCGTGCCGTTCCAGAAACCTTCGAGATAAACTTTCAGGTTCAGAGTGAACGACTGCTGTGTCGTGAAATGAAAGTATGTTGCCCAGTTTCCCTGCCCGCCTTCGTTAATTGCCGCTACTCTCCAGTAATAGTTCGTATTACCGACGAGATAACCGCTCGGAAGAACATAAGAAGTGCCTGTCTGCACGACATTGACAATAGGATTCGAGAAACTTGTGCCTGTAGAAATCTGCAGTCTGTAACTTGTCGCGGTCGGAACCGATGTCCAGGTGAATGTCGGTGTCAAAGGTACTCCCGTCGCGTTATTTGCAGGTGTAAGGAGCGTCGGCATTGAAGGAGGCTGCACGAGCGTTGTAAATACCCATACCGTCGACCAAGCGCCCGTACCGCCGGCGTTCGTCGCGTTGACTCTCCAGTAATACATCGTATTATAATTAAGAGCAGTTGTCACGGTGTACTGAGTTGAACTGCCCGTAACCGCGTTTACGACTGTGGAGGAGAAGTTCGGAGTCGTCGATACCTGAACCCTGTAACTATTAGCGTTCGGAACCGAGTTCCAGGTCAGAACGGGATTCCTTGAAATTCCCGTGGATGAATCGGGAGGCGACGTTAGTATCGGAGCCGCCGGAGTTCCGATTATTGTCGTGAAATTCCATATGCTCGACCAGTTTCCCTGACCGCCCGCGTTAGCACCTGCTACTCTCCAGTAATACTGTGTTGTTCCTGACAGGAACCCTGCAGGAACGCTGTATGATGTTCCCGTAATTCCCGACTGATCGACAGCGAGTGAAAGGAAATTCGAGTACTGGGAAATCTGCAAATGATAACTTGTAGCAGTGCTAAGATTATTCCATGTCATCGTTGGCGTCGTTGAAACGTTCGTACTGCCGTTTGCAGGCGATACGAGTGTCGGCGCCGGAGGCGGTGCTGGAATAGTAGTGAAATTCCAGGCTGTTGACCATTCACTTGTGCCGCCAGAGTTTGTTGCCCTTACTCTCCAGAAATACTGCACGTTGTTCTGAAGAATGCCCGAAGGCACAACATAACCGGTATTTACAAGCCCCGAAATATCAATTACAGTCGAAGTAAACGAACTGCTCGTGGAAACCTGCAAACCGTAATATTGCGCGTACTGCGCTGTGTTCCAGTTTAAAGTCGGAGTCAATGACACATTTATTGTCCCGTTAGGAGGAGACACGAGTGTCGGTACCGCAGGAGGCGCGTCCTGTGTAGTGAAATACCAATAACCCGACCAGACCGTATTGCTGCCGCTAACGGAAGCGACTCTCCAGTAATACTGCGTACCGTACGTTAAAAGCGCGGTTACGAGCGGATACTGAGAAGCAGTAAGGTTTGGAACATCCAGAATAACGTTCACGCCTTCGTTAATCTGAATTCTGTATGTAACTCCGGCTACATCAGTCCAGTCGAATGTCGGGAATAGTGAAACTCCCGTAGCATTGTTCGGCGGATATAGCAATACCGGAGGTTGAGGCTGCGAATAGACGCTGACATTCAAAATGAAGAACATCAGAAATGCCAGCAGTAAGTAAATTTTTCTCATAATCTTAATAATTATTTAATAAATTTCCCTTTGTCAGATGTGAAGCAGAAATTCTCCATTCTCCTGTGAGCGAGGTCAGCTTTTTACGCTAATTATTGTAGCAATATATCTATAAAATTCAATAAAGTCAATAATTCAAAAAATATCATCTATATCAAAGAAAAAGAGAAATTCTCCTTTATTTAATTATAATAATACTTTATTTTAATGTACAAATAAAAACCAAATATGAAAGCAATAAAATTTTTCCCTGTTTTTTCGGTATTTTTGTTTTTTTTATGTTATTCCAATACTTTCTCCCAGATAGGTTACAGCCCAAGAATTGATTCACTGATTAATCTCGTGACAGTACAGTCGATTACCCCGACCGAACGCAAGTTATCCGGCGATACGAGTTGCATTATCGGCGGCTCTCCTTATACCATCGTATCGAGATACTGGAATAACGCGTCAAATTCAAAAGCGGCGCAGTTCATTTACGAATTGCTGCAAAGTTACGGATACTCACCGAGGTATCAGAACAACAGTTCGTCAAGCGTCAACGTGCTGGCTGTCAAGACGGGCACAAAATACCCTAACCAGTATTTCGTCATTTGCTCGCATTATGACAACATGCCTTCAAGTTCCACGGCGCCCGGAGCCGACGATAACGCGTCCGGCACGATCGCGGTTCTCGAAGCGGCGCGGGTTCTCAAGAATTTCAACACTGACTATTCTATAATCTTCGCTGCGTTCGACGAAGAGGAAAGAGGTCTTTACGGCAGC
>CAZOQR010000044.1:0-15234 GCA_964581915.1 uncultured Ignavibacteriaceae bacterium
TCGCCGCTTTCCACGTTCACGACGAATAAACCGCCTTCGGAACCGCAATAAGCAAGAGGCGCGCTCCTGTCCATAGCAATTGTAACTACATTTTTCAGGTCGGTGTGGTTAATCCATTTGTTTCCCGTTCCCGCGGGACTGTCCGCTGACGCAAAAACAGGAATTAAAATAAATAAAAAAAGCCAGATTACCTTTTTATTTATCATCATAAAAAATCTGTTTAAATTAATAAATTTGTAAAAATCCGGCTGACTGTATAATGCTTATGTTTTGTTGTTTCAATATGAAATATTTATTTTTGAAAATCAATTACAAACACAAACACGTATATCCCGGCCTTAATAATTCCGGTTTACCAACAATCGTCAGTTTTTCTTCGAAATAATAAAATACAGTTTAATTCAAAAATCCCTGATGTGCGGCGGTTCTGAAAACACCATCGAAACAATATCGATAATTTTGAATATAAGTTCGATTTCTAAATTGTTATATTGTCAAAATTTAACAAAATATGGCAGATACCGATAACAATAAAGAGAACAACCGGGATAATGCAGGTTACAGGAGACCGAATAATTACAGGCGCCGGAGATTCAATAAATTCAAAAGCAAGAAATTACAGGCCGAGAAAAACAAAAACGACGTCAACCCGAACGAAAACAGGGTTTTTCTGCCTTCAAACAAATCTGTTTCGGTCGTCATTCCTCTTCTGAACGAGGAAGAATCGCTAAAAGAACTGTCGCAAAAACTTGAAGATGTTCTTGGCAGGCTGAATTGCGGATACGAGGTGATTTTTGTCGACGACGGGAGCACGGACAGGTCATTCGAGAGAATTCAGGAGATACACGGAAGAAACAACCGTTTTAAATGCATTAAACTCAGAAGAAATTACGGAAAATCCGCCGCGCTCGCCTGCGGATTCAAAGCGGCGAAAGGGGATTTCGTGTTCACTCTCGACGCCGACCTTCAGGACGACCCGGACGAAATTCCCGAACTCCTGAAAATGCTTCTTTCCGGGTTCGACCTCGTGTCGGGATGGAAAAAAATAAGATACGACCCGTTCATAAAAAGAAACACGTCGAAAATATTCAATTACGTCACGTCAAAACTTTCCGGAATAAGGCTGCACGATTTCAACTGCGGCATTAAAGGGTACAGAAAGGACGTCGTGAAGAGCCTTAAGGTTTACGGAGAAATGCACAGATACCTTCCTGCCCTCGCGCATCTGCAGGGATTCAAAGTTACGGAAAAAGTGGTAAAGCATCATCCGAGAAAATTCGGAAAAACAAAGTTCGGCGCGAGCAGGTTCATAAACGGCTTTCTTGACGTGCTTACGGTCGTGTTCACGAACAAGTATATTAAAAAACCGCTTCATCTTTTCGGAACGCTTGGAATGCTTTCTTTTCTCGGCGGATTCATAATAACTTTATATCTGACACTGCTGAAATTTCTCGAAGGAGAATCAATCAGCAACAGACCGCTGTTTCTTGTCGGCATTTTGTTCATAATAGTCGGTATACAATTTTTCTCTCTCGGGCTCATAGCCGAAATGATAACAAAAACAAACGCGCACGAAGAAGACTTCTTAATTGAAAAAACACTGTAATGCCGCTTAATTCAGTCAGCAATAAGGCTAAAATAGGAACAAACGTTGCAATCGGCGATTTCACGGTAATAAAGGACGATGTCGAAATCGGGAATAACGTTGAAATCGGCTCTAACGTTATTATTGACAACGGCGCGCGAATTTCGGATAACGTAAAAATTCATCACGGCGCGGTGATTTCAACGGTTCCGCAGGATTTGAAATTCGCGGGCGAATACAGCACGCTCGAAATCGGAAAGAATACGGTTATCCGCGAATACGCAACGCTCAACCGCGGAACGAAAGCAAGCGGAAAAACGGTCGTCGGCGAGAACTGTCTGCTGATGGCTTACGTGCACATCGCTCACGACTGCGTTCTCAAAAATAATATCATAATGGCGAACTGCGCCACTCTCGGCGGTCACGTTGAAATCGACGACCACGGATTCGTCGGCGGACTCGTCGCCGTGCATCAGTTCATAAAAATCGGAACGCACAGCATAATCGCCGCTTTCGGAAAAGCCGTGAAAGACATTCCGCCTTACATCACCGCCGGCGGAAACCCGATGAAGTACGAAGGGCTGAACGTGCTCGGACTTAAAAGAAAAAATTTCACGCCGGAACAAATGGAATCAATCAAGGAAACATACCGCATTCTCTACAAATCCGGCCTTAACATATCGGACGCGGTGAAAAAAATAAACGCCGAAATGGAAATGACCGCGGAAGTAAAAACCATTCTTGATTTCATCTCAAGAAGCGCGCGCGGAATTCTTACCGACAAAGGTTAAAATGCGCGCCGTGAATTACAGAAAGAACCTTGAGATTAAAACCCCCGTAACCGCCATTTCGAATTGCAGGCGTCTCGCGCTTGAATACATCAGGTCTGACAAATCCGCTAAGCATTTTACCGAAAAACAGACCGACATTTATTATGACGTAAAGTCAGGACGGCTTAAACTCAGAATAATTGACGGAAAAAACGGCAGGCTGATATTGTACAGGAGAGCGGACAGGGCGGGCAGGCGGGTCTCCAATTATTACCTTTCGGAAACCTCGACGCCCGATGAACTTGATTCGATAATGACCGCTCTATACGGAAAAAAGGTTATTGTCGAAAAAAAGCGCGAAATATTTACTTCGGGAAACGTAAGAATTCACATCGATAACGTAAAAGGCTTGGGAAAATATCTTGAATTTGAGGTAATTTTTAATTCAATTAAAACCGCGAGAAAAACGCTCGATGAGTTAATCGGGCATTTTAAACTCGACGAATCAGCGTTTATCAGAGGCTCTTATTCGGATTTAAAAATTAAAAAGGAACAATAAAATGCCGACAAAGAAATTAATATCAAGGGACGTTCAGCACGTTACGACAAAAGTGCTGCAACTTATGAAAGACAACTACGAAAAGATTACTATGCTTACCTGCTACGACTACCTTACCGCGAAATTTCTCGATGCCGCGAAAATCGAACTCATACTCGTCGGTGATTCTTTAAGCAACGTGGTTCAGGGAAACGAAACAACCCTTCCCGTCACGCTCGACGAGATGATATATCACACTTCAATCGTCAGAAAAGGAGTTGAAAGAGCGATGGTAATCGCCGATATGATTTTTATGAGTTATCAGGCCGGAATTGACGAGGCGATACAAAACTGCGGCAAGGTTATGAAACTCACGGGATGCGACGCTATAAAAATGGAAGGCGGTCACTACATCGCCGAGACGGTGAGAAGGCTTGTCGAAATCGGAATTCCCGTGATGGGGCATCTCGGGCTTACCCCGCAGTCGATTAACAAGTTCGGCAGTTACAAGACAAGAGGCATTGAAAAAGGCGAAGCCGACCAGATATACAAGGACGCGCTCATACTCGAGCAGGCGGGCTGTTTCGCGATAGTGCTCGAAAAAATTCCCGCGAAACTCGGAAAGAAAATTTCGCACGCCCTGAAGATACCGACAATCGGCATCGGCGCGGGACCATACTGCGACGGCCAGGTTCTCGTTACTCCCGACATGCTGGGAATGAACGAGGAGTTCAAGCCGCGCTTCGTGAGGAAATACATGAACCTCGCGCAGGATATGAAGGACGCGTTCAGACGATACATAAGCGACGTCAAAGAAAATAAATTTCCGACCGAGGACGAAAGTTATTAACGCATGGACCTGCTTCAAAAAACACTTTTTAAAATCGGAGATCAGGGAGTTACGTTCCTCTCTCTGATAGTTTTCGCGCTCGTTTTCATTCTCGTGGTTATTATCGCGCGCGTGACGAGACGCATACTCATCAGAAGGGTGTTTCCGAAACACGAAATCAACGAAGGAATAGCCCGCTCGATCGCACGCATCGTAAATTATCTCATACTCGTAATCGGACTGCTCGTCGCGCTCAATTCCGCAGGCATCAACGTTTCGCTTCTGTTCGCGGGAGGCGCCGCTGTAATGGTCGGCATAGGGTTCGGACTTCAGAACATCGCGAATAATTTCATCAGCGGACTCATAATACTTTTTGAAAGACCCATTAAAGAAGGGGACTTCATCGAAGTCGCCGGAAAAATGGGAACCGTAACTTCAATTTCCTGGAGAAGCACGCGAATTAAAACACCCGCGGGCATAATGATTATCGTTCCGAATTCGTTCTTCATAGAGAAAGAGGTCGTTAACAGGAGTTACGTTGAAAAAACACAGATTGACATACCGGTTACAATATCCCACAACGAGGACTTTGACAAAGTTAAAGAGATTCTTTTAAGACTCGCCGGAGAGAACGAACTCGTGCTGAAAGACTGCGAGCCGTCGGTTTCGTTCACGGAAATTAACGAACTCGGAATAATAATGAAATTATGGGTGTGGATAACCGACCAGGATAAATACGCCGCTGTCCGCTCGCAGATTAACTACAGAATTCTTCAGGAATTCAGAAAAGAAGGAATCAGGTTCCCGGTTCAGCAAAGGGAAGTAACGAACATAAATTCTTAAACCCGCTCCCGCTTTTATGAAAGAAAAAATCAAAATCATAAAAGGCGACATAACGAAACGCGAAACAAACGCGATAGTGAATGCCGCTAACAGAACGCTGCTTGGAGGCGGAGGCGTGGACGGAGCGATTCACAGAGCGGCGGGAAAAGAACTGCTTCTCGAATGCAGAACGCTGAACGGATGTGAAACGGGCGGCGCGAAAATTACAAAGGGCTACAACCTCAAGGCAAAATACGTTATCCACACGGTTGGTCCCGTCTGGAGCGGTGGTGACCGCGGCGAGGAAAAACTTCTCGCTTCCTGTTACTTAAATTCGCTGAGGCTCGCTGCGGAGAACGGCGTTAAATCAATTTCATTTCCCGCGATAAGCACGGGCGTTTACGGCTACCCGCCTGAAAAGGCCGTAAAGACAGCCGTCGCGGCCGTTTTAGATTTTCTCAAAAAGAATTCCGGAATAGAAACCGTTGAATTCGTTTGCTTCGACGAGCAAACTTACTCATTGTACGCTCAGGAACTTGCGGTACACGAAATCAATTAATAATTTACAATTATCATCTCAACCCTTGTTACCGGATTCTCTTGCCCCGTAACACACAAAATAATTCTATCTGCTTATGTCTTCAAAGTTTACGTCTGCGGGGATTCTCACGTAATCCGGGTCAGGAGCAGTGTTTATCTGCGCCGATACCGCCGTGATTAGATTTCCTCCGAACTGCGCCTTGAGTATGTACCTGTTTTCATAAACAGAGAAAACAGAACCGTCGGTTTTATCCGCATAAATGTCGCAAACGAGCCCTGCCACCACCTCGCTTCCCGTTTTGTTCATTCTTGGAATAAACTCTCCTGCGTCCATGAACGCTGCAAAGCCTTTCGGATAGTTGTTGTCCTTGACGATTTTCATCTTAACAGGCTTCAACTGCCCCGCGTTGAAGACGTAGAAATAAATGTATCCGTTCGCGATATATCTCGACTCGCGGCTGATTTCGCCGCCCGATTTCTCGAGGTCGATTCTGATGTCGGTCTTGTACTTTGATATCGTGATGCTGCCCTTGCCCGTTCCGGATATTTCGTACTTGATAATTGCCGAAACGGAATCGGCGGCGTTTTCGGATTTCCTGTCGTATGAATGCCTGTCCTTGTTCCCGCAGGATGAAAAAAGCGCGGCTAAAAGCAAGACAAGCGTAAGAGAAGTAAATTTCAAAATATTATTCGTAATAAAAACAGGGGAGCCGAAACTCCCCTCAAAATTATTTCTTCAGGTGTTTTTCGAGAAACTTTTCCATTGCTTCGTAAAAATCGAATCTGTTTTCCTGATTTCTGAAACCGTGTCCTTCGTTGTCTTTCACCATGTACTCGACCTCAAGCCCGCGTTTCCGCATCGCTTCTACCATCTGGTCCGATTCGTTTACGTTTACTCTCGGGTCGTTCTTTCCCTGCGCAACGAAAAGAGGCGCCTTAATCTTGTCGGTGTGAAACACTGGAGATACCTGCATGAAAAGCGCGCTGTCTTTTTCGGGGTCGCCGACCATTTCATACATCATCTTTCTGAACGGCTCCCAGTAAGGCGGTATTGTTTTCAGAAACGAGAACATATTCGACACGCCTACATAATCTACCGCGCAGGCATAAAGGTCGGGCGTGAATGTAACTCCCGCGAGAGTCGCGTACCCGCCGTAACTGCCGCCGTATATGGCGATTCTCTTCGGGTCCGCCACGCCCGTGTTTACGAGCCATTTCACGCCGTCGGAAATGTCGTCCTGCATTTTCAATCCCCATTGCTTGAATGACGCTTCCCAGAATTTCTTGCCGTATCCCGTGGAGCCCCTGAAATTCATCTGCAGAACGGCGTATCCCCTGTTCGCGAGGAACTGTATCTCGGGATTGTACCCCCAACTGTCCCTGTGCCAGGGACCGCCATGCGGGTTTATTACGACGGGAAGATTCTTTGCTTCAACGTCTCTCGGCAGTGTAAGATACCCGTTTATCGTGAGCCCGTCTCTCGACGTGTACTGAACGGGTTTCATATCGCACATTTCGTCTTCGTTAATCCACGGACTTACATCCGTGATTTTATAGAAATCGCCTTTCGCCTCGTCGTAGAAATAATACGCGCCGAGCGAACGGTCGCTGTACGTTCTTATAAGAAACTTGTCCTCATTCTTGTTTGTGCCCGTTATCACGACTTCGTAAATGCCGAGTTTGTTCTTCAGCGTAGTGTATCTGTTCTCCGCTTTGTCGTCGAGAAATTTAAGTTCTCTCTTGTCCTTGACGAAAGTAATCGAAGTCAGGACTTTTCTTTTCTTCGAATAATTCAGACCAGAAACGTCAACGTCGGGGTTTTCGTAAAGCACTTCAATTTCCTGCCCGTTGGCGATGTCGAACTTAACGATTGCAAGTTTATCCCTGTTCAGATTCGAGAGAGCGTAAATAAACTTGTTATCGAACGTAAAAAACAGAGGACTTACTTCGTTCCTGAAATTCGTGCTCAAAACCTCCCTGAACTGTTCCGACTCATTGTCGCGGTAAAGCAGCACGTTGTTGACTCCGTCGCTCGCTACAGCGGCGCGGAGTTTGCCGTCGTGGTCGGTAATCCAGGACATTATGTTTCCCGGGTTCTCTGCTACAATCTTCATTTCACCCGTCGCGAGGTTTATTCTGTAAACGTCAAACGCTTTTGGGTCGCGTTGATTCAGGGAAATAAGCATTTCATCGTCTATGTCCTCAAGGTCGTCAACAATGCCCGCCCTGACCTTATCGGGCGGTGTGAAGAGTTTGGTGTTGTTTCCGTTCCTGTCAACAGAATACAGTTTGTAATTCTCGTCCCCTCCGCTGTCCTGAAGGAACACTATCCTGTCGTTTCCCTTCCAGAAATATCCCGCTATATCCCGTTCTTTTGCCGAGGTAACCCTTATTGCTTCCTTATCTCCGAGTTTTTGGACGAAGACGTTGAGCCTGTCTTCCCAGGGAGACAGAAACGAAATGTATTTTCCATCGGGTGATATCTGAAATCCGGTCTTTTCCGGATTCTTAAAAAAATCTCTTAAGGGAATCTTTCTCATCTGCGCCTGTAGATTTGCCGTCATAACGAGTATCAAAATTAAATTAATAAAGATATGTTTTTTCATAGCACAAAATTTTAATACGTTAGGTAATATAGTTTTTTATGGATTAAAAAAACATAGAATTCTTTACATTGATTATTTCCGCCGCTATGCTGACCGCTATCTCGTCGGGCGTCCTGCTGTTTATCGGCAGCCCTATCGGCGAATGAACCTTGCTTAATAGTTCTTCCGGAATACCTTCTCCGCCGAGTTCCCCGATAACGGTCTTTACCTTTGCTTTGCTTCCCATCATTCCGATATATCTTACTTTTTTTCCGATAACCGCGCGGAGCACTTCCTTGTCGTGGGAATGACTTGGCGTTACGATTACGACATAACTGAATTCGTCTTCGATGATTTTATCAGAATATTTCACGTAATCCTCGTTTATTATCTCGTCCGCGAAATTATTATCGGCAAGCGTGAATATTTCCCGCCGCTTTTCGATTACAGTAACGCGGAAATCGAGCAGAGACATTATTCTCGAAATCGACAGCCCGACGTGTCCGCCGCCGAATATGTATACTCTTTCCTTAAGTCCGACAACTTCTGAGTATTTCCACTCCTCTTCGTCGAAGTTGAATTTCTTCGCCTGCTTTTCCCGCTTCGAAAAAATAAAATTTGTTCTGCTGATTGTCACGACACCGCCGGAATTTCTTTCCGCCGCTTCTTCAACCTCCGTTAAGACGCTTAAATCTTTTTTCCCGATTTCCGCGAATCCTATAACCTGGGAGCCGCAGCAAATCATTCCCGTGCTGTCGGGCGTGTCCCCGTAATGGTTGTAACGCCTGAAGTGATTTTCCGAGGCAGAGCGCCCGAGAATTTCAAGACACTCTTTAATTACTTCGTGCTCCATTACCCCTCCGCCGATGCTTCCTTTAATGCCGCCGTCTTCGTCAACAATCATCTTGAAACCCTGTTTGCCCGGAGTCGATTCTTTAGCGTCGAATACTACGGTCAGCACCGCGCGCTTTCCCGCTTCGGCAAGATTCTTAACGCTTTTCCAGAACGAGGATTCGATCATTTGTTTCCTCCGTAAATGTTCATGAACGCTTTTTCGGGTGTCATGGGCGCGGAGATTTTCACTTCTTTGTTGTTGTTCGCCGCTTTTACGGCGTTCACGAGCGCGAAATACGCCGCGATTCCGTACATGAAAGGCGGCTCGCCGATTGCCTTCGAATTAAAAACGCCCGCGTTTCTTTCGGTGTTCTCGAGAAATAAGAATTCAATTTCTTTCGGAGTGAATCCGATGTCTGGCACCTTGTAAGCGGAAAGCGTGTCGGAAAGAAGCCTGCCCTTATCGTTGTGAACGACCTCCTCGAGCGTTAACCAGCCGATTCCCTGCATTACCGCTCCTTCCGCCTGACTCCTGTCTATGACGGGGTTTATGCTTTTTCCGAAATCGTGCACCGCCTTTACGCTGTCAATCGTGTAGGTTCCTCTCAGGCAGTCAAGCGTAACCGTTATTACCGCCGTTCCGTAAACGTGGTAAGCGAAGGGACTACCCTTGTTCGTCCGCGGGTCGAAGAAAATATTCGGAGTTGCGTAAAATCCGTGCGCCGATAAATCGATTCTGTTTTTGTACGCGCTTGCAACGAGACGCTCCCAGGCAACGTCCGTTCTCTTTCCCCGGGAAATAACGTATCCGTTTTCAATTTCAACCGTTTCGTCGTCGTTCAGTTTCGCCGCCCTTCTGTAGTGATTCTTCAGGCGCGAAAGTATTTCTCCGCAGGCGAGTTTTGTGGCGTTTCCGTTCATGTCCGCCCCGCTGCTTGCCGCGGTTGCGGATGTGTTCGCGTTGCGCGTGGTGTTCGTGAATTCGCTCTTGACTTTGTCGATGCTTATGCCGAACGTGATCGCTGCAACCTGGCGGAGTTTCATGTTCACCCCCTGACCCATTTCCACGGCTCCGGTGCTTACGCTGACGCTTCCGTCCGCATAAACGTGAACGAGCGAACTTGCCTGATTCAGCATCGTGTTCGTAAACGAAATTCCGAAACAAACGGGCATAAAGGCGAATCCCTTCTTGAAAAGTTTATTCCTTTCGTTGAATTCGTCCGTCTGCTTTTTCACGGAATCAAAGTCGAATTTCGACTTCGCTTCGTTCCAGCACTCTCTCGCCTTGCAGAATTCTGTCTTCTGTCCGTAAGGAAACGCATCTCCCTCATCAAGCAGGTTAATTTCCTGAATCACGCGCGGTTCCATTTTCATTCTCTCCGCGGCGCTGAAAATTGCCGCTTCAAGAACGAACATTCCCTGCGGTCCTCCGAAACCGCGGAAAGCGGTGTTAGGCGGAAGGTTTGTCTTGCACGAGTATCCCGTGGCTTTAACGTTCGGAATGAAATAACTTCCCGTGCAGTGCGCGAGCGTTCTGTCGAGTATTGCGGGAGACAAATCGGCTGCCGCTCCCGCGTTCTGGTAAAATACGACTTCGTAAGAAATTATTTTTCCTTCTTTTGAAAAACCGATTTTATAATCGGAAACATACGGATGACGCTTTCCTGTCAGCCTCATATCTTCCTGCCTGTTCAGCACGATTTTTACCGCCTTTCCGGTAATCTTGCATCCGAGCGCGGCCATAACCGCCCAGGCAGTCGCCTGGTCCTCTTTTCCTCCGAACCCGCCGCCAAGCCGCATCGCTTCGCTTTCAACCGCGTTGTCGGGCATAGCGAGAACTCTCGCGGCGGTGCGCTGTATTGCTGTCGGGTTTTGAGTCGACGAAATTATCTTAATGCTTCCGCCCTCAAGAGGCAGGGCGAGCGAAGATTGTGTCTCGAGATAAAGATGCTCCTGACCGCCCGTTTCCACCGTTCCCTCGAAAACAAAATCACAGTTCTTCCAGGATTCATCCGTGTTTCCGCAGGAATAAATTCTCGGCTGCTTTATAATAAGACTTCCTTTTTCGAACGCGGTCTTCGGATCGGTTATAACTTCAAGATTTTCAATTTCAATTTTTATTCTCTTCGCTGCTTTTCTTGCTGTGAGCGGGTTTTCGGCTATTACGAGGGCAACAGGCTCGCCGATGAATTCGACTTCCGTATCCGCGAAAAGTTTTTCGTCCTGAATTATCCCGCCAATCTGATTCGCGCCGGGAATGTCTTTCGCGGTAATAACCGCTTTTACGCCGGGATATTTTTCCGCTTCCGAGGTATCGATAGAAATAATCTTGCCGTGCGCTTCGGGCGAATAAAAAACGGCTCCGTGAAGCGTTCCCCTGGGAGCGCCGAAATCATCGAGAAATACCGACTCGCCTTTAACGTGTCGTATAGAATCATAGTTCAGCATAACACGTCCTCCGGCTTTATAAATTCGGGAAACAGTTTGATAAAATGCGCGCGCAGCAATTGCCTCAGAAGCAGCGCCTTATACTCCGCGGAACCCCTGACGTCGCTTATCGGCTTAATCTCTCCGAGCGCGACTTCAACGAGACCTCCGAGCGTGCCCGAAGATATTTCCTTTCCTTTGAGAAATCCGGATGATTCTTTCAGGAACAAGGGAACAGGCGAAACGCCCCCAGCGGATAATCCCGCTTTTGTTATCACCGAATCGTATTCGATATACAAAGAAGTATTCACGCTTGCGATGTCAAGGTATGTCCGTTTGCTTACTTTTTCAAAACTGAGTTTATAACCTCCGCGCGGAAGCGGCACGCTGAATTTCTGCGTGTATTCGTCGCTGTTCCTGTCGAGCGTTTTGTAATTCCTGAAATATTCTTTCAGATAAAGACTGCGTATGGTCTTCCCGTTTGAAAGAAATACTTTTGCGTTTAGAGAGAGCAAAAACACCGACATGTCGCCGATAGGCGATGCGTTGTTAATGTTCCCGCCGAGAGTCGCGCGGTTGCGTATCTGCAGGGAGCCGAAAAGTTTTGAAAGGTCTTTGAAAGCGGGGAACACCTTGTTTATGATTTCGGAATTCTCCAAATCGCTGACTGTCGCAGCCGCGCTCAGAAACAACTCGTCCCCTTCAATCCAGATTTTTTCACCCTTGAGAACACCGGATAAAAAAACCACGTTCTTTTCGGTAAGAGAATCGCCCTGCTGTACAAAAAGGTCCGTGCCGCCCGAAACAAAAACAGAATCCTCCGCGCCTTCGAAAATCCTATGTTCGCGCTGTATGCTCTTCAGCCTTTCG
This sequence comes from uncultured Ignavibacteriaceae bacterium, assembly GCA_964581915.1. GTDB lineage: Bacteria > Bacteroidota > Ignavibacteria > Tepidaquicellales > Tepidaquicellaceae > CAIKZJ01. Next base: position 11,801 of record CAZOQR010000044.1, read on the forward strand.
GGAATTCCGGCGAAGTAAGCGGGAAGAAAATTCTTTTTCACGAGAAGACCGACCCGTTCTGAAAAACTTGCCGTTGTGCCGCCGTTTAAACCCGAAAGAGTCTTTCTGACCGCGGATATTATTCTGTTGTGTCCGGTGCAGCGGCATAGATTTCCGCCGAGATCCGCAAGAGCGGTTTCCGTGTCGAAAGAATCCGTCGATAAAAGGAATGACGCGAACGAAACCACAAAACCCGGAGTGCAGAACCCGCACTGCGTTCCGCCTTCGTTTACGAGCGCTTCCTGAAAAGGCGACATACCTTCTGCGCTGAGTCCCTCGATTGAAACAACGTGCCGTCCGTGAATTTCCGATACGGGAAGAAGACAGGAATTGACAGATTTATACCGGATGAAATTTCCCGTCATTTCCCCGACAAGAATCGTGCAGGCGCCGCAATCTCCTTCCCTGCAGCCTTCCTTCGTTCCCGTCAGGTGTTTTTGCAGGCGTAAAAAATCGAGCGCCGTAACGGACGGATTGATGTCCGTTTCGACATATTCGTTATTGCATATGAATTTCAGGTGAACATTCATCTGTTATTGAAAGTAACTGTTAGATTTTTTTAATATGTTGTTTTCCGTTTCGGAACAAACCGCGTACTCAAAATCGTTCTGCACGGCGTATGCTCCGTATTCGCCGGATTTATTCAGGGCAAGAAAACCGACCTGAATGTCTTTAATGTTTTCTTTCTTTATTTTAATAATTCTTTCTACGGCCGCCTTGCAGGCATCAAGCGGAGAGTAGCCGTTTGACATCAGTTCTACAATCGTGTGAGCCCCGCAAATCCTTATTACCTCCTCGCCGACACCCGTCGCGGTAGCCGCGCCGACATCGTTGTTCACGTACAAAGCCGCGCCGATAATCGGCGAGTCTCCGACCCTGCCGTGATACTTGTACTTCAGCCCGCTCGTCGTGCAGGCTCCGGACAGATTTCCCGACTTATCAATCGCTATCATTCCGATGGTGTCGTGATTGTCCTTTCCGTAAGGAACGTATCCGCTGCTCTTCATCCATTCTTTCCATTTCTTTTCGGCCTGCGGCGTCAGAAGGTTTTCTTCCCTGAAACCGTTCTGAAGCGCGAACTGCTTGGCCCCTTCACCCACAAGCATTATATGCGGGGTCTTTTCCATTACCATCCTCGCGACGCTGATTGGATGCATTATGCCTTCAAGAAAAGCGACGGAGCCGCAATTAAAATCATCGTCCATTATGCAGGAGTCAAGCGTCACGTGTCCGTCCCTGTCGGGAAGTCCGCCGTAACCGACGGAGGAAACATTCGGGTCTCCCTCGGGTATCTGCACTCCCGCCTCAACCGCGTCAAGAGCCCTGCCTCCCGATTCGAGAATTTTCCACGCTTCCTTGTTCGCCGGAATGCCGAAATTCCACGTTGACAAAACTAACGGCTTTGTGGCATTTCCTGTTTTAGGTCTATAAGAGTTGAATTTACTTAAAAAGGGAAAGAGCCCTGCCGCGAGCGCTGAACTCTTTATGAAACCTCTTCTGGTAATCATATTCTTTTTATTTTAAGGTATTTACTTAAAATTTTAAAAATATTAAAGTCTTTTCAAAATTCCGGAAAAATATAGTTTTTTTATTATTATTAATGAATGTCTTCACTATGATTTTTAAAATTCGTCTCATTGTGAGAATATATTCTCATAATGAGAATTAGTTTCCGTGTTTTCCCTGTTGTTTTTCCTCACTGTAAATAACAAAATGCTCAAAAACAGTATGGTTTTGAAGAAAAACTCTTTCGAACAAAAATGAAAGTTTTCGGCATGGTAATTGAAATAATATTATTGAGTTATTTGAAAATCTGAAAATAAATTAATTAGTATATAATTTATAACGAGTTCCCCAAATTACCCTTTACTTAATTAAAAGCGCCGGGATAACAAATCCGGCGCTTTTTTTTATGCCCTGAAAAAGCAAAAACTTAAATCTTTCATTACACTTCAATCGAAATTGAAATTACAGGTTTAAATAATTATTTTGAATCTTCCATTTTAATAATTTTTTACTGATGAGCAAAAAACGAGCGCAGGAACAAAAGAAACAGGCGGAGATAATTAATTTCGAACTTCCTTTCGAGCCTGACAGAAAATTCAAAACATTAATATACGCTTCAATTTCAATTATCGCTTTCGCCCTTGCGTATTATTATCTCGCAGCGGCGAAATCAGCGAACGGATATTTCTCTTTTCCGCTGGACGACCCGTGGATACACCTTACGTTCGCGAAGAACCTCGTGAAATATTTCAGTTTCTCGTACTTTAAAAACGAAATGGCTACGGCCGGCTCGACGTCGCCTGTATATACGTTCCTTGTCGCGGCGGGCTTTGTCGTTTCAAACAACGAAATGATTATTAGTTACGTTATCGGAATCTTGTTCTTCATTCTGTCCGGCGTGTATTTCTACAAACTTTCAGGTTTTGATTTCTCCAAAGAAAATTATTTCGCCCTGCTCTTCACGGCGATTTTTGTTGCCGACAAATGGATGAGTTTCATCTCGGTTTCGGGAATGGAAACGACGATGTTCATATTTACGCTCATTGCAGCCGCGTATTTTTACAGACAGCGAAATGCCGTCGTGTTCGCAGTCTTTCTCGGGCTCGTACTCTGGGGGCGTCCCGACGGAGTTACTTTCATCGGCGCTCTCGCGGTCGATTATTTCTTTGCCTTTAGATTTTCGAAAACGGATAAGAGCATAAAACTGTTTTCAAAAAACGATTTTGTAAAAATAGGAATCATAGCAGGCTCAATTTTCGTGTTGTATTTCATTATGAATATCGTTCTTTCGGGCTCGCTGCTTCCGAACACTTACTCCGCGAAACTTACGTACTATTCCCCCGAAATGAAAAGCAGGTCTGAATTCCTGAAACTCGAGGTTTGGGATTACTTCACGTCGGGCGCTTACGGAATACTGGCGGTTGGATTCATATTCGCCGCGGCTAAAATGCTTTACGACCTCGCGAAGAAAAAATACAACCCGAACATTCTTTATGTTCTCGCGGTGTTCGCCTTGATTTTTGTTTACTGGTTCAAACTTCCTTATGCCCACAGGTTCGGAAGATACCTGATGCCCGCGATACCTTTCATAATACTCGCTTCGGGACTGGGATTCAGGGATATGTCAATAATCGCGGGAAAATATTTCAAGAGCAAAAGCCTGGCTAACGGTTTCATGATTCTTGTTTCCGCGGTAATGATTCTGTATTCGTTCCTGAATTACAACGAGAATAAAGCGACCTACGCCGAGCAGTGCGCTTATATTCACGACAGGCAGGTAGTGACGGCGATGTGGATAAAAGAAAACACGAAGCCCGAAGACATAATTGCGACACACGATGTCGGGGCAATAGGATACTACAGCGACAGGAAAATCATTGACGTGGCGG
>CAZOQR010000045.1:0-7759 GCA_964581915.1 uncultured Ignavibacteriaceae bacterium
TTTTAATTTCATTACTTTCCTTAGCCTTTTTTTCATGCAGTAAAAATTCCGCCGATATTATTAAAATCGGTGAATTCGCCTCCCTGACCGGCAGCGAAGCAACGTTCGGAATTAGTTCCGATAACGGAATGAAACTTGCCGTGGAAGAAATTAACAACGCAGGCGGTGTGCTCGGCAAAAAGATTGAACTGATTACGGAAGATAATCAGGGAAAGCCGAACGAGACCCAAACAGTCGTGCAGAAACTAATCAACCGCGATAAAGTAGTCGCGATTCTCGGCGAAGTGGCTTCTTCACGAAGCAAAGCGGCGGCTCCCATCTGCCAGCAGAATAAAATCCCGATGATAACTCCCGCTTCAACCAATCCTGAAGTTACGGCAATCGGTGATTATATCTTCCGTGTTTGCTTCATTGACCCTTTTCAGGCTACAGTTATGAGCAAGTTTGCTCTGAATTCCCTCAAAGTTAAAAAAGTCGCTCTCCTTATCGACCAGCGTAACGCTTATTCAACGGGACTCGCCGAGAGTTTCAGGAAGACTTTCGTAGAAATGGGCGGCGAAATAGTCGAAGAACAGAAATATTCCGCCGGCGATAAAGATTTTAAAGCGCAGTTGACCGCGATAAAATATAAAAACCCCGAAGCGGTTTTTATTCCGGGATATTACACTGACGTTGGACTTATCGCCATACAGGCGCGCGAAATCGGAATTAACGTGCCGCTCTTCGGCGGAGACGGATGGGAATCGGAGAAGTTGACCGAAGGAAAAGCTAAGGACGCCCTTGAAGGATGTTTCTTCTCGACTCACTTGTCGATGGACGATCCGAATCCTCTCGTTCAGGACTTCATAAAAAAGTACAGAGCCAAATACAATAAGGAACCCGACGCCATGGCGGTTCTCGGTTATGACGCGGCAATGCTTCTGTTTGACGCGATAAAAAGAGCGGGCTCGACCGAAGGCGATAAAATTCGTTTGGAACTCGCTAAAACCAAAGACTTCAAAAGCATCTCGGGTAACATTACTATCAACGAGCAGAGAAACGCCGTAAAGCCCGCCGTGGTCCTCGAAATCAAGGACGGCAAATTCAAATACAAGGAAACCATAGCCCCATGACAGAATTTATTCAGCAGTTTATTAACGGTCTATCCCTGGGCAGCATTTATGCCCTTATCGCTCTCGGATATACGATGATCTACGGAATTCTTAGATTCATTAACTTCGCCCACGGCGATGTGTTTATGATTGGCGCGTTCTCGGGATATTATCTTGCTATGCTCTTTAGTTTTACAACTTTCACCGGCGGAGCGTCTGTATTCATGGCTGTTGCCATTCTGCTCGCGTCGATGGTAATATGCTCCATACTCGGTTTCACGATTGAAAAACTCGCGTACAAACCGCTGAGGAATTCGCCTAAACTTACAATACTGATTACCGCGATAGGAGTATCCCTTTTTCTTGAATATTCGGGACAACTCGTTTTCGGAGCCGACCCGAAATCGTTTCCTACCCTTCTCGAGAACAAACAAATTATGAATATCGGAGGAGCAACCGTTTTCTCTAATTCAATCGTCGTTATCGTCGTTTCCGCTATACTTATGATCATTCTTAGAATGATTGTAATGAAGACTAAAATGGGAACCGCGATGCGCGCTGTTTCGTTTAATCATACGGTTGCAAGTTTGATGGGAATTAATATTAATCGTGTAATTAGTTTTACTTTTATTCTCGGCTCGTCCCTTGCCGCCGCCGCGGGAATACTCTTCGGACTTAACTATCCGAAAATCGACCCGCTTATCGGCATTATATACGGGCTCAAAGCCTTCGTGGCTGCCGTTCTCGGCGGTATCGGAAATATTATGGGCGCCGCTCTCGGCGGGCTTATCCTCGGCATCGTGGAGACTTTTGTTTCGGGATACCTGTCCTCAACTTACAGGGACGCGATTGCCTTCGGTATTCTCATTATAATTCTCCTGTTTAAACCGACGGGACTGCTCGGCAAGAAAGAAATTGAAAAAGTATAATATGTTATTTTATAATTAAAAACCAATATCACGCATGAAGAAATTATTGATTGTATTCGTTGTTTTGTTTTCTTTCCAGAATCTGCTCTCTCAAACAGTCAAAGAAAAAAAACTGTATGAAGGTAGCAACCTGGAAATCTATTCCCTTTACGATTTCAAGTACCACGAAAAATCAGGCTCTTTCCTGTATTCAAAATCCGATACAGTTACGTATCGCTCGAAAATCATCAGCAACAAAGGAAATTCTGTCGAATATTATAACACCAGTTCATACGCAGCGCAGTTCGATAACAGCGGGAATTATTACCTGACCGCGAGCAACAACATTAATGAAACAAAAAATATTTATTATTTCATAAAGAACGGCGTCGAACTCAGACAATATGATAATATTAAAGAGCCAATCAGCATGAACGGCAGCAATATTTATTTTGCCGCAAGCGAAAAAGGAAAAGATTTTCTCGTAAAGTATAATACCCTTACCGGTGATTTTGAAAACGGACCCGCGTACGATACAATCAATTACGTTTTCATAAAGAATCTTCAGTATTACGAAGGCGAACCTTCCTTTGAAATCGGCTTCACGAAAGACGGCAGCCCGTTTTATCACGCCAGCAATAACGGAAAACATATGATGGTGGTCGGAAACACCGAGTTGAAAAAATACGACTACATCGAACTCTATAACGTTGTTCTCGACAATAACGGCGGAATCTGCTATACGGGCGCTAACATCGTTAACGGAAAGAACGAGTATTATTTAGTTCAGGGAGATAAAGAATACGGAAAATTCACGAACATTATTATGCCCGTGGTTTTCGATGCCGCTAATGTGCCCGTTTTCAGCGCTTCGGATGCTCCCGGCGATTATCCTTCGGAACAATTTGTCGTCAGAGGGAGTGAAATAATAAGCGGAAGATTCTCGAGAGGCGTTTATGACATTCTGATTACGCCTTCGGGTAAAATCGCTTACAACGGAAACGATACGCTTCCCGACGGCTCGCTCGTCAATACGCTCTTTGTTGACGGTAAAGAGGTCGCGAAGTTTTCATCGATTTTCGACATAAAGTTTAAAAATAACGACGTACCTGTTTTTGTGGGCGGCGGAAATAACAACGAGAGTTTTGTTGTCGAAGGAAATAAAATTATTTCAGATAAGTACGGTTATGTGTTCGACCTTACCGTAACAAAAGACGGAATTATTTCTTACACTGGAATAAATTACGGAGATAACGAAAAAAACAGTCCCGACCAGTACTATTTTGTTTACGGGAAAAAGAAACACGGTCCGTTCAAGGACATAATGATGGCCGAAAGAATGGACAATCAGGTTGTCTTTAACGATAAGGGCGATTACGCGTACACTGCTTTCGTTACAGCGCCCGGAAAGGAATACGACATAACAAAATTCTTCGTGTCTGGCAAAGACTGGAAATCCGACAAGTACGACGGAGCGATGGACCTTTGTTCTTATAAAAATGATTTCTATTATACCTGCATGAACTACTTTGACGACGGAAGAAATCAGCAGCAGGTATTCAAGAACGATGAAAAACTCGGAAACGAATACGAACTGATTACCAATTTCTCGCTCGACAGGGAAAAAGGAGTTCTGACGTATTACGGAATAAAGAAAAGCAAAATTTATCTTGTTACGGTTACATTGTAAAAACTAAAATATACTTGTATGAAAAAAATAATTTTCGCGGCACTTTTCGTGTCGGCTTATTTTCTGCTCTCTTCGGCAGACGTGTTCTCGCAGGTTGTTTACATAACGAAGTACAAGAGCGAAGCCGATAAGGTCATTTACGTGTCAAGATACAAGAGCGACGCCAACCTGATCGTTTACGACACGGATTACAAGAGCGAAGCAAGACCGATGAGCGGAATCTGGTATTATACCAAATACAAATCCGAAGCCGACTGGGTAATTTATTTCACAGATTACAAGAGCGAAGCCGACATTGTCGTGTACTACACAAAATACAAGAGCGACGCCGGCTGGAACAACTGACGGATTTTCAACATCACGAAATCAAAAAACACGAACCGCGGTTCGTGTTTTTTTATTATCAGTGATGCATAAAAAACGAAAGAACGCCGAGAAGTATCAGAATAATTCCCGTTACTAATTTTTCATAGTGCTCCAGAAAATGAAGTTTCCTGTTCAGTAAATCTATGCTCTTCCTGCTGAGTTCGACTATTACAACCATTGCCATTACTGTCACCGCGAGGTAAACGGCAGACAGCACCGCGATTCCCTGCCATCCCGACTGTCCCGCCGTGAAGTAGTACGCCTCGATTTCGACGCACGGAGAAAAGAACATCATCGTTCCGAGAGCGGTTATAATCGCTCTCTTCGATTTTTTCGACGCCTGCTTTATCTCCTCGGGATTAATGTGGCAGTGCGTGTGCGACTTGCTGCGGATGTTTCTTATTATGAAATACGCACCGAGAAGAATGAGTATTACCGGCGCGTACAAACCCGAGACGAGTTCGATTTCATCTCCGAGTTTGAATCCGGCGAAGCCGATAATGATTCCGATTATTATCGTGCTCGATGTATGCAGAAACCCCGTGATTGCCGTAACGGCGGCTGTTTCGCCCCTGCTCCAGTTTTCCGTCTTGCTGACCGCCGCGAGCGGAAACCAGTGATTCGGTATCAGCGCGTGCGTAACGCTCAGAAGCAGGCTCCCTATCAGTATCTGAAACATTATTTAAAAGTATCCTCTGTTTTTATTATCGACACGCTCTTCACGTTCAGTTTGTAGTTCGCGACTTCGGCGTCTTCATCGGTTACCTCTTTCGGCAGTCCCGATTTTACGAAATTCGAATAACTCATCAGAGAAGGAATGTTGTCTTTCAGACTCGACGCGAGTTCCTCCGCTTCCGATTTGTCCGTTACAATCGTTATCTTCAAGTTCTCGACCTGCCAGTATTTCTTAACCGCCCTGTCAACGTCATCCTTCGTTAGTTTCGCGAGCAGTCCGTCCATTTCGCTTATGTAATCCGTTCTTCCGTAAAACCGCGAGTCCATAAGATAACCGAGCCTGCTCGACGGGCTCTGCACGTAAAGTTTTATGTAACTTCTCAGAAATTCCCTTGTCACCTCGAAATCTTTCTGCGTCATTCCTTCCTTCACGAGTTTGTCAACTTCCCTGAGCGCAAGCCGTATGGCGAAATGCGCGTGACCGATTTTCACGTCCGAAAGTTCTGAATACTGCTGCCTCAACTGCTTTCCAATCTGAACGGGTCTTATCCATATAGAAAAATAATTCGACGACCTCGGAACGCCCGGCGGAGGAAGCATGTTGCCCGCTCCGTTATCGTACCATTCGATGTAAGAATAATCTCCGTAATTCATCGAGCGAGTCGTTCTGATTTTATCGTAAAGCACGCCGTATGATTTTCTGTGCTCGCCGATGTAAGAATTCGCCACCATCAGAGCCGCGAACTCGTCGCTCGAGCGGGTGATGTCAATCGGAAACCCCATAAATATAGCCGACCCGAACGCGTCCTTTGAAATAATCTCCACGTTCACGCCGTCAATTTTTTCGGGCGCTCCCGCGGACGGGCTGCTCGCCGTCAATTCGGGCAGTTGCTTTAAATCATTGACGAGAGAATTCCTGAAATCATCCGTGTAATTACCCGCGATTCCGATTAAGAGATTGCTTCTCGTGAAATACTTTTTGTAATGCTCCTTCACGTCGTCAAGCGTTATGGATTTGACGCTTTCCGATTTCCCCGTAACCATGTGCTGATACCGCGTTCCGCGGAAAAGAAAATCTTCGAGCGCCATCTTGCTGTATTCCTCGTCCGATGAAGAGCGTATGACCTGGTCAACGTAATTCTGCTGGTTCGATTTCACCCTGTCGAAATCCTGCTGCGAGAACGAAGGATTCAGGATTAATCCTTTCATTATTTCATAAAACCCGCTCAGGAAATCTTTGTGAACTTCGAAAGTGAATATCGACACTTCCTTGTCAACGCTTGCTCCGTAATACGCCGCCATCGGGTAAATCTTTTCCTGCACCTGCGAATATGTAAGTTCGCCCGCGCCGCCCGAAGTAATCGCGCTGACCGTAAGCCGCGTCAGCCCTTCCTTGCCCGCTGGATCGCAGACCGAGCCGTTCCTGAACATCAGTTTCACGACAACCTTGTCGGAATTCGGCATTTTCAGTTCCACGATTTCCTGCGCGAAAACGTTTGAAAAAATTGCAGTCATCAATATTATTATGAATATTTTTTTCATCTTGAAATTCATTTAATTATTTAACCGGACCGTTTTCGTCCGCCGATATTGTTCCGATTGTGAGTTCGGACTCCGTGAAATATTTCTTCGCGGTGTTCATGAGGTCTTCGGGCTTTATCTTTCCGTAAAGGCTGTAATAATTATTCACCGATTCCGGATTTCCCGTGAGAACGATGTAATACGCCAGCATCCCCGCGATTCCTCCCGGAGTGTCGTTTCTCATCGCGAACGAATACCTGATGTTTGAAATCGCGTCTTTGAGTTTGCCCGCGTCAACGAGCGTTGTCTTCGCCTTATCGAGCGTCTTCATTATTTCGTCCTTCACGTATTGCATATCATCCTTGTTCTTTACCGACGCCGAAATCGTGATAAGGTTCGGGTCGCGGTTGAACGGCGCGCCCATATAAACGTACCTTACTTTTCTCTCGTTGACAACGAGTTTGTTGTATAACTCCGACACGTTCGAAAAGAAAACGTTGTCAATCAAATCCAGCGCGGGACCGTCCATCTCAGCGTCGCTGAACGCGGGACCCTTGAAATTCAACGACAGCACCGGCGGAACGTCGCCGTTCTTTATGTGCGTGTATCTCGTCCCGTTCTGCTTCGGCTCCGCGGGTATATCGGCGGTATAAGTCCCGTGACCCCAGTTGCCGAAATACTTTTCGCTGAGTTTTATGACCTGCTCGGGAGTTACGTCGCCCGTCACGAGTATCGTGCAGTACTCGGGTCTGTAAAACCTGTCGAAGAATTTTTTCGAATACTCGTACTGGTTCGGCATGTCGACTATGTCCTTGAAGAAGCCCATCGTCGTGTGCTTGTACGTGTGCCTGTCGAACGCGGTATTCCTTATGTTCTCGTACAGTTGCGCCGAGGGATTGGAAATGTTCTTCGTGTATTCGCCCTTCACCGCGCCCGCTTCCGTTTTGAAATCGTGCTCGGAATATTTCAGGTTCTGAAACCTGTCGCCTTCGACCTCGAACATAAGTTCAAGTTTCGCCGAATTGCCGACCATGTGATAAACCGTCTGGTCGAGCGACGTGTAAGCGTTAGCGGAGGCGCCGATTGATTTCAATACCTCGTCGTATTTCTCCTTCGAATACTTATCCGTTCCCCTGAACATCATGTGCTCGAAGAAATGCGCGAACCCCGTCACGCCTTCCTCAATCTCGTTACGCGAGCCCGCGCGCACGACAATGTAGAAAGCGGCGATGCCCGGGCTTTCGAACGGCACGGTAACGACGTTCAGTCCGTTCGGAAGTTTGTGCTGGTGAATCTTGTAGGGAAAAATGTTTTCGCCTTTCATAAATGTAAAGCCGCATATTATGAGCGGCAGTATTATCATTAATAATTTTTTCATAGGATAAAAGTTATGATGGAAATTAAAAATCCAATATATCACTAAAAATACAATTCGACGGTTATTTCCTGACAAATAAACAGGAAAAGTTTCACGGAGTTCCACAGAGGTTTCACAGGGGACCACAGAG
>CAZOQR010000045.1:7859-15139 GCA_964581915.1 uncultured Ignavibacteriaceae bacterium
ATAAACAGGAAAAGTTTCACGGAGTTCCACAGAGGTTTCACAGGGGACCACAGAGAAATTCGAATTGTCTATTTTATTTCCGTACTTTCTCTGTGTAACTCTTTGCCTGCAGACAGATAAACAGGAAAAGTTTCACGGAGTTCCACAGAGGTTTCACAGGGGACCACAGAGTATCACGGAGTACCACAGGGTATCACAGAGAATTCTGTGTTTCTCCGTGCCTTCTCAGTGTAACTCTGTGTAACTGCTCTTTTTCTTTCGCTCTAAATCCGCTCCGCTCTTATCTTTCCATTCTTTCACGCGGGAACCCTAAAAAATCTTTTGCTCTTAATCCGTGTCAATCTGTGTTAATCCGCGGCAGAACGCTCCTGCTCTTATTTCTAAGTGTTCCGCTTATGGATACCGGGCGCTTCGCGCGTCTGCATTGCGAGTGCCGGTATGACAAAATGAACGCCCCTGCTCTTATACCTAAAAAATTTCTGTGTTTCTCCGTGCCTTCTCAGTGGAACTCTGTGTAACTGCTCTTAAAAGAAAAACCCCGGATATGACCGGGGATTGAAAAAAACATAATAAATTACATCTCCCGCATCGAAATCCGTTTTTTCAGTTGCGATATGTGCCAGGTGATGTTTATCTCCTTCGGACAGGTCTCTATGCAGTTGAAAATAGTATGGCATCTCCACACGCCGTCCGGATTGTCGATTATATCAAGCCTCTCGTCTCCCGCCTCGTCCCGCGTGTCGAAAGCGAACCTGTACGCCTTCAGAAACGCCGCCGGTCCTATGTAGTTTTCGTTCGACCACGTCGAAGGGCACGACGTCGTGCAGCATCCGCAGAGAATGCACTTCGCGGATTCAAAAAGTTTCTCCGCGTCTTCGTTCGACTGCAGCCTCTCGCTGTTAGGCGGCGGAGGAGTCTTCGTTATAAGGTACGGCTTAATGACCTCGTACTTGCTGAAGAAACCCGCCATGTCAACCACAAGGTCCTTTATAATCGGCATCGCCGGAAGCGGCTCTATCACGACCGGCTTATTAGTGTTCATGTCTTTAAGCAGCACCGAGCAGGCGAGGCGGTTCTTTCCGTTCACCTTCATTCCGTCGCTTCCGCAAATTCCGTGCGCGCAGGAGCGCCTGAACGTAAGCGTGCCGTCCTGCTTCCATTTTATTTCGTGCAGAACGTCAAGCAGCCGCCAGTCGGGGCTCGCGTCCTTTAACCCGTATTCCCTGAAATACGGCTTGTCGTCCTTTTCCGGATTGTAACGAAGTATTCTGACAGTGATGTCCATATTATTTCAACTTAAAATCGGATTTTAAAATTCTCTTGTAACTTTCCCTGTCGATGCACTTGTAAACCTTATCGACGAGTTCGTAACCCTTCTCTACTTCACCGAGCGAATAATAATCCGCCACTATTGCAGCGAGAATTGTCTTCACGCTTCCCGCGTCAGTATTGAACGTATCTTCTCCGTCCGCGGTGGGGCATTCAAACCCTTCCTTTATCAACTCATCGAGGTCTTTCGTGAACTCTTCAATCTCGCCGCGAAGCATATCCCTGAATTTTCCCGTTATGTCTTTGAGTTTCCTTCCGTCGAACTCCTCAACCCTCAGCGGGAAACGGGTTTCGGCATAGTTCGTGAAAGCGTACGCGAACATGTCGTTCCCCGAAAGAATTTCCTTCACCCCGTCGTTGTTGAGGTCTTCGAGCACGAACCCCGAATTCCCGTAGAACGCCGAATCGAGTTTGACGAATTTGTCGTTGTCAAGAAATGAATCCTCAACGATTTTTCCGAGCAGAAGAGAAGAGCAGCAATGCGCGCCGCCCGAGTAAAAGTTAATGAAGTAATATATCTCTCCGCCCTTCCTGAAAGATTCCGCCTGTATTGAATAAACGTATTCATAATACGTTTCGGAAAATATTTTCTTCTTTCCTTTCGATATCGTCAGCGTCGTCGTGTACTCGCTCGTGTCAACCGTCGATTTGAACCTGTACTTTCCAATCGTCGTGTCAACCTTGAAATCCCACTGCGCGCGCGCCGCCGAGGCGAACGCCGCTATTAGAACAAACGCGAAAATTATCCTCATCAGTATTTCCTCTCCATTGGTTTATATTTCGTGACCGTAACGGGTTTCAGGCGTATTTCCGGACTGCCTCCGTTCCCGAATATGAACGAGTGCTTCATCCAGTTATCGTCGTCCCTTTTCGGGAAGTCCTCGCGCGTGTGCGCTCCGCGGCTTTCCTTCCTGTTAAGCGCGCTTAACACTGTCGCCTCCGCGTTCGCGAGCAGATTCCCGAGTTCGAGCGCTTCCATCAAATCCGTGTTGAACACGTTTCCCTTGTCCTCGACCGAAATGCTCTTATAACGCTCCTTAAGTTCTCCGAGTTTCTCAACCATCGCCTTCAAATCGTCTTCGTTCCTGAATATCCCGCACTTTTCCATCATCCATTCCTGAAGTTCCGTCCTGAGTTTATACACCTTCTCTTTTCCCGTATTGTTAAGAACCGAATTCATCATTTCCTTCGTCTTCGATTCGGGCTGTGATTTTATTTCGGTATAATCCGCCGTCTTCAAAAATTCGCCGATTGCCTTTCCGCCTCTCCTGCCGAACACTACAAGGTCGAGCAGCGAGTTCGTGCCGAGCCTGTTGCCTCCGTGCACGGATACGCAGGCGCATTCGCCCGCGGCGTAAAGCCCTTTCACGGTGTTGCCCTTTTCATCCGCGAGCACTTCGCAGTTCACGTTCGTCGGTATTCCGCCCATCGCGTAGTGCGCGGTCGGCTGAATCGGTATCGGCTCTTTCGTCGGCTCGACTCCGAGATACGTTCTCGCGAATCCCGTTATCTCCGGAAGTTTTTCGTCAATCACTTTTTTCCCGAGATGCGACACGTCGAGCATCACGTAATCCGTTCCGTCGCTTCCTTTTATTCCGCGCCCTTCGCGTATTTCGGAAATAATCGCGCGCGACACCATATCCCTCGGCGCCAAATCCATCACCGTCGGCGCGTACCTCTCCATGAACCTTTCCCCGTCCTTGTTCTTTAGTATTCCGCCTTCGCCTCTCGCCGCCTCGCTCACGAGAATCCCGAGCCGCCACAATCCCGTCGGATGAAACTGGAAGAATTCCATATCTTCGAGCGGCAATCCGTTCCTGTAAATCAAAGCCGTTCCGTCGCCCGTTCCGACGTGCGCGTTCGAGGTTATCCTGAACACGCGCCCGTAGCCGCCCGTCGCGAACATTACCGCCTTCGCGTGAAACACCGTTACCTCTCCCGTCGCTATGTCGAAAGCCGCGACGCCCTTGCACACGTTATCCTCGACGATTAAATCCGTGACGAAAAACTCCGAATAAAAATCAACGCTGTTCTTTATGCAGTTCTCGTAAAGAGTCTGAAGCATCACGTGCCCCGTCCTGTCGGCGGAATAGCACGCGCGCATAACGGGAATCCTCTTCCCGTAAGGGTCGTTCGGGTCGGCGGGTTTCGTGTGACCTCCGAATTTCCTCTGCGCGATTTTTCCGTCTTCGTTTCTCGAAAACGGAAGCCCCATGTGCTCAAGTTCTATAATCGCGCGTATCGCGTCCCTGCACATCGTTTCAATCGCGTCCTGGTCGCCGAGATAATCGCTTCCCTTAACCGTGTCGAAAGCGTGATTCTCCCAACTGTCGTCCTCCATGTTTCCAAGCGCGGCGCAGACGCCGCCCTGCGCGGTTCCCGTGTGAGAGCGCGGAGGAAACACTTTCGAAAGCACGGCGCACGAGTATTCCTTTGGAATCTCGACCGCGGCTCTTAACCCCGCGCCGCCAGCGCCGATTATTATTACGTCATAATTCTTTACCATAAATATTTTTGTTGTTTTTACTCTTCCATTTTTCTAATCGCCTTGTAAAGCGCGAGTTTCTTGTCCGTGTCCTCTTTCGTGTATGTGTAAATGTTCTTTATGTCCATATACGCCATCAGCGCCTCGAGTTTGTTTCCCTCCTTAACCGCTATCAGCCCCCTGTAATAATGCAGGTCGATGTACTCGGACGACGGATAAGAATCCGAAAAAGTCTTTTCGAGCGCGTCAAGCAGGTACTTCTTCGCCGTCTTGAAATCGCTCTTCTCGTAACTTATCTTGCCGAGTTGTATGTACGCCATTATGTACGACGGGTCCTTCTTCAAAAGCCGCCTGAACGTCGTTTCCGCCTTCGCGTAATCCTTCTGCTTGCAGTTCAGTTCGCCAATCTGGTAAAGTATGTAATTGTCAGTCGTGTCGCGCTTGTACATCTTTTCGTAAAACACGAGCGCCTTCTTGTAATCCTTCGAAGTCGAATACGCCGAGGCGAGCGACGACGAGAGCGTGTTCAGAAGACTGTCCGACTGGAACTTCTCCTTTATCTTAATGTAAAAATCCTCCGCCTTCTGGAAATTTTCGGTGAACACGTAGAGTTCCATCATGTTCTGGTAAACGAGGAACGTGTCGGGCTTCATATCCAGGCAGATATTGTAATACTGCTCCGCCTTCCTGAAATTAATCTTGTTAAGCGAATCCTGCTTCACCGTCAGCGTGTCGTAAGTCTTCATCGTGTCCTTCTGCTTCGTATAAAACCAACTCGTGTAAAGTTTCGACTTGTATGAATCCGCGAGACGCAGGTTCGTGTTGAAGAGATTCTCTTTCTTCTTCGTCAGGAATTCCTGATTCGAGTCGAGACCCGCGATGTCGAACCCGTTCAGAAGTTTCGTGAAACTGTTTATCGCAATCGCGAAATTCAGATTCCCGTAAAACCCGTACGAATATGTCGTGATGCCAATCACCTCGCCCTTCCCGTTGAAAAGCGCGCCCCCGCTGTTTCCCGGCGAAATGGGAGCGGTAATCTGTATAACCTTGTCGAACGTCCTTTCGATAAGCGCGTAAGTCTGCGGGTCGTTGAAAGAAACTTTTTCATTCTCCCTCAATGCCGCTATGATACCTTCTGAAATCGTGTACTCGAAACCCAGCGGGCTTCCGATGGCGTAAACGCTCTGCCCCACGCGCGGAAGGTCGGAATTGCCGATTGTAACGGCGGGAAAAACAATGTTATCGGGATTTAGAATCCTGAGAATCGCGATGTCGTTCTTCTCGTCAACCTGAATAAGTTCGGCGTTGTAATACGTGCCGTCCGACGTTTTCACGAACAGACTGTCGAACCCGTCAACCACGTGAAGGTTAGTCGCCACGAAACCCGACTTGTCAAAAATGAAACCGCTGCCGCTCAGCATATTAGTGTCCTTCGGCGTGGAATAGTAGTAATAATAAGAATAGTAACTGTCCGTGTGATACCAGATTGAAACCAGCGCGGGCTTGTTCTGCGCGATAATCTGCTCGGCGTTCAGGTCGTCGTCCTTGTTAACCTGCTGCTCGGCGACCTTCGGCGCGGGCGGCGGAACCTCATTCGTCTTCTTGTCCTGCGCCGCGGCGAACGAAACGGATGCCAAAATCAGAAACAACAAAAAATACTTTTTCAAATCTTCCCTCTTTTATTTATTATTTTTAAGAATCCGGAAACTCTAATTAGAATCAAGAAGCAAGAATCAAGAATCAAGTCTTTAAAACCGCGTCGCTCTTTTCATTCCGTTCTTTCACGCGGGAACCCTAAAAAAAACTCTGTGAAACTCAGTGCTCTCTGTGTTCTCTGTGGTAAAAACTTTTGATCTTCTTCGTGTCCTTTGTGTCTTAGTGGTGAACTGCTCTTGCTCTGCTCTTAATTGCTAACTGCTAATTGTTAACTGCTAATTGAATTCACTTATGTCTCCACACCGCTTTTCTCTTCTCCACGAACGCCTTCATCCCTTCCTTCTTATCCTCCGTCGAAAAAAGAAAATAGAAATTTTTCCTTTCGAACTCTATCCCCGACTCAATCGTCGTATCGAACGCCTTCAGAATGCTCTCCTTCGCCATTTGCACGGCCAGAGCCGGCTTCCCGCAAACCGCCTTCGCCAGCGCCATCGCGTCCTCGAAATACTTATCGTCCGGCGACACCTTCGTCAGCAGTCCCGCCTCGAACATTTCATAAGCGGACACCATCCTGCCCGTCAGAATAATCTCCATTGCCCGCGCCTTGCCAACGGCTCTCGTCAGTCTCTGCGTGCCGCCCGCGCCGGGAATCACGCCCAGATTCACTTCCGGCTGACCGAACTTCGCCGACTCCGCCGCGACAATCATATCGCACAGCATCGCCAGTTCGCATCCTCCGCCGAGCGCGTACCCGCTCACCGCGGCAATAACCGGCTTCTTCACCTTTCGAATCACGTCCCACGAAGCGAACATCTCCCGCTCGTAAATCTCCGCTGAATTCGCGTCAGCCATCTCCTTAATATCCGCGCCAGCCGCGAACGCCTTATCGCTCCCGGTAATCACGGAGCAGCCCGCCTTTTCATCCTTATCCGCCGCGGTAAGAACCGAAGCAACCTCGCCCATCAACTCGATATTCAGCGCGTTCATAGCGTCCGGACGGTTAATCCGAATCAGAACGGTATTCAGGCATCCCGCATTCTCCGTCTCGGAAACGAGAATGTTCTTGTACGCCCCGTTTAAATATGCTCTCTCTCCCATAATTTTCAATAAAATATTAAGTGGAAATTATCAAATATGTATAAGAATAACAATGAATTGCCCCTAAATGTTCAATAAATCCGCTCTCAGAGGAACGGCGGATGAAAACGGGATGACGCGCAACAAGTCAAAAGAGGTCAGATGTGACGTGTTTTTTTTCGTTTTGAGGGAGCGGGGAATGGAAAATCAGGGGTTTAGGGAGAGGGAGAGGAAAAACAGGTCAAAAGTTTTCATATTTTCTCATATTATAAAAGCGAGAGATTTCAATCAATTAGCAATTAGCAAATTGCAGTTAGCAATTAAGAGCAGGGACACAGAGTTTCACAGAGGAAGAGCATTCACCACAGAGAACACAGAGAAGAGCGAGAACGTTTATTTTTGTCATACCGGCGAAAGCCGGTATCCATAAGCGGAAACACTGAGAATAAAGAGCCAGAGCGTCCTGCCACGAATTAACACTAATTTTCACGGATTAGAGAAAGAGCATTTTTTTAGGTATAAGAGCAAGAGATTTTACCACAGAGCACACCGAGAACACAGAGAAGAGCGAGAGAATTATTAGGTATAAGAGCAAGAACATTCTGCCACGGATTAACACTAATTTTCACGGATTAGAGAAAGAGCATTTTTTTAGGTATAAGAGCGAGAGATTTTACCATCCCGACAAGTCGGGACGCCCCGATGAATCGGGGTAAACTCCGAACGCGCTGAG
>CAZOQR010000046.1:0-15056 GCA_964581915.1 uncultured Ignavibacteriaceae bacterium
CATTTTTTTAGCACGAAAGGTTGATTTTATTAGAGACCCGTAGGGTCGGCAGTATATACTGCCGTCCCTACAGGACTGTTCGGAATGCAATTCCTTTTTCTAAAATAATATCGTCCCTACGGGACTAGGTTATAACGCTCTATCTCTTTTGTCATCCCTCCGCCGCGGCAGACTCTTGCTCCTAATCCCGCGCAATCCGCTCTTCCTGCTCAATCCCGCGGGAACTCTAAAAAAATCTTTGCTCTTCTAAGTGTTCTTAGTGCCTTAGTGGTGAACGATGACGAGACAGAATTACTCCACAAAAATCTCGTCTATGAAAATGAACGCGTCATCTCCCGCGCCCTCATGCCACGAAGGTATCTTTCCGTAATTTTTCGCGAACACCCTGATGTATTTCGCTTTAACGGCGCTAATCTCTTTCACGAAATCGACTATCTGAACTTTCAAATCCGTATCCGCGACCGTGTTGTCAATCCGCAGTACTTTCGTGAAATTAATTCCGTCCGTTGAAACTTCAAATTCGACATAAACGGGCATCCAAATCCAACTGCGCGCGTCCTGAAGAAATCCCGCGCCGAGTTTCGTTATTGTTTTTTCCCTGTCCAGTTTCACCGTCGCAGAAAAATCCTGCGACTGAAATCCCTGCCAGTTTCCAAGTCTCCAGTTTTTCGGTCCTCTTATTCCGTCTATCAACGCGTCGGGACCGCCCGCGGTGTAAGAAGGGTTCGGCTGCGAACCCGGCTCGACGTATATGCCGTCGGGAATTTTATGAAGTCTGCATTCCGCCGAAAAACCGGGAAAATTATTTTTTTCAGTAACCGCTTTAAGTAAAACTGACGCGTTGATATAGAACGGTTTTTCATAGACCGTTGAACTCAAACCCGGCTCGGTTCCGTCAAGCGTGTAACGAATAATCCCCTTACCGTCGGGGGTGAACAGCGTTACCTCGGTTGAATCCCTGAAGACGGTGTTTCTTACCTTAACAACGGGAGGAATCGGGTTATCGTCCGGCACCGCGGATACAAATCCTTCGATGTTCTCATCGAGGAAACCTCTGTATTTTTCAGGCTCGGCGCACATTTCAAGAATCCGTGTACCGCCCTTATAAATATCGGTGAAAAGAATTTCGGGATTCTTCAGACCGCTTTTTCTGAAGTCGATATATATATTTTTGTCCGAAAGATTTCTTGCTTCGATTGTAAACGACTTTCCGTTTTCAAGGTTTATTTTAACCTCGTCGAAAAGGGGAGCGCCCGTTACGTATTTTCCGCTTCCGGGGCACAGGGAATAAAATCCCATCGCGCTCATCACGTACCACGCGGACATCTGTCCGCAATCCTCATTGCCTATCAGCCCGTCGGGCGAGTCTTTATAAAATTCCGTCATTACCTTGCGCGCGACTTCGACGGTTCTCCACGGCGTATAGGTGTAATTATAAAGATACGCTATGTGGTGGCTCGGCTCGTTGCCGTGCGCGTACTGTCCTATCAATCCCGTGATATCCGACTGCTCGCGTCCGGTGGTTTTCGCATCGGCATTAAACAATCCGTCGAGTTTATTTTCCGCGCGACCGTAAACCTTCGTGAGAAACCATGGCTCCTGCGGAACGTAGAACGAATACTGCCAGGCGTTGGCTTCCGTGTAGTTGTTGTCAACATCAGTCGGCAGGAACGGAGTTTTCCACGTTCCGTTCATTCTCGGGCGCATGAATCCAGTTTCGGGGTCGAAAAGGTTTTCATAATACCTTGAACGGTTTTTAAATTCTTTCATCCTGCTGTCATCGGCGGGAACGCCTTTCGTTTCCATATATTTATAAATGCACCAGTCATCGTATGAATATTCAAGCGTCTTCGAAACCGATTCGTGCTCCTTCTCTCCGGGAATGTATCCGTATTTTCTGTAGGAGTTAAGTCCGTAAATATCCAGACCGGCGCTGTGAAGCATCGCTTCGAGCGCGAGGTTTTCGTCGAAGCCCCGTATTCCGTTAACGTATGCGTCGGTTATTACGGGCACCGAGTGATATCCTATCATGCAGTCTGTCTCGTTCGCCCACAATTCCCATACGGGCAGCCTTCCGCCCTGCTGATATTCGAGAAGAAAAGTTTTTATGAAATCCAGAGAGCGTTCTCTTTCGATTATGTTAAGCAGCGGATGGTTTGTCCTGTATGTATCCCACAGTGAAAAAACGGTATAGTAGCCGTGGTCCGCTTTGTGAACTTTCAGGTCCCGCCCGAGATACGAGCCGTCAACGTCGTTAAACGTGTTCGGGCAAATAGCCGTATGATAAAGCGCGGTATAGAAAACGCGGAGTTTGTTTTCGTCTTTCGACTTAACCTGAATCTTGTTAAGGTAATCGTTCCATTTCTCGTCCGCGTCATTTTTCACTTTCTCGAAATTCCAATCCTTGATTTCAGCGCCGAGGTTCATCTTCGCGTTCTCTTCGCTGACTCCGGATATTCCTACCTTCACGAGCACCTCGCCCGCGCTTTCTCCGAAATCAAAAACGGCTTTCACGTTTTTTCCCTTGAGTGTTTGCCGCTCTTCGGTTTTCTCGTCGTTCAGGTACAGCAGCGCGGTATTAAACGGCTTTGAAAAGACGGCGTGAAAATAAACCCTCTGGTCCTTCGCCCAGTATTTTGAATTCCGGTAACCTGATATTTCCGTGCCGTTAATTACGTTGATGTAGGAATCAAGCACTTCGTCCCTGTGTTTCAGGTCAACGAATATTTTCGAAACCATGTTTTCAGGAAACGCGTACCTGTGGAAGCCCGCGCGCGTGCTGGCAGTTAGTTCCGCTCTTATGCCGCCGCGCTTCAGCAGGACGCTGTAATATCCGGGCGAAGCGGTTTCATCCGCGTGGCTGAACGAAGACGCGTAATTGCTGATTCTGCTGTCGCTCAAATCGCTGAGCGGGTTCTGCGCTACGGGCATAAAAAGTATGTCACAGTAATCGGGAACGCCCGTTCCGCTTAAATGCGTGTGAGAGAATCCGTATATGACGCTGTCGTCGTAATGATATCCGCCGCATCCGTCCCAGCCCGTCAGACGCGTGTCCGGGCTCAACTGAACCATTCCGAAGGGAACGGTCGCTCCCGGAAACGTGTGTCCGTGCGCGCCCGTGCCTACGAACGGGTTCACGTATTTCGTCAGGCTCAATTTTTCCGGGCGCTGATTATCGAAGCCCGTCAGCAAAAAGGTTAACGCGAGAAGCAATAATATTTTTTTCATAAAAATTATTTTACCGTTTCGATTTCTTTGGGTTTGCAAAAGATAAGTTCGTTTGAATATGTCCTTCCGTCTTCCGTGCGAAGAACCGCGCTCATATAATTTGTTGTCCGCGAATACTTTCTGAAAACTTCAGACGCGTCTTTTTCGAAAAATATTTCTGACGAATTTGGTTTAACGGCGACCGTTGTCAGATACGGCTCGGAAGGAATTATGCCGCTGAAACTTTCAAACCTTACTTCGAGCATACCTTTTGTTTCTTTCATCCTGTCGCTCACCACATAAACCCTGATTTTTCCGTTTTCCTCGACGGGTGATACAAGAATGTCCGCGTACGCGTTTTTAACGGTCTCCTGCATTTCCTTCCATCTTCCGAAATAATCTATTCCCGACCAGGAGATAACAGGGTTGCAGTCGTTGAACTGCCAGTACAGCGTTCCCATGCAATACGGCTTGGCGCGGCGGTGCGCTTCTATCGCGGTTTTTATTCCGTATGCCTGAAGCAACTGGCTTATGGTTATGTATCTTTCAAGTTTTTCGGGCGCGTCGTAATACATTTCGATGTATTTTTGTATCGTCTCGAATCCCGTCGGGTGTTTCTGGTGCATTTTAAGGGAAGGGGAGTACAAATACAATTCATCGGGCGGAACGAAACTTTTTATCGTTTCCAAACCGGGAAATCCCTGAAACCCGTATTCTGACGCGAATCTGCCGACTTTCCGGTTGTAAACTTCGAACGGCTCCATTCCCCACCACACGCCCCAGTAATGAGAATCGCCTTCTTTCAGGCTTTCTTCGTGTCCCCATCCGATTTTCGGTGAGGTGGAAATATAGTTTGAGTTCTTGTGGTATTCCGAAACCACGGAGGGAAGCACGTCCCTGAAAATATTCTCATACGCGCTCCACAAAATGTTTTTTTGTTTTTCTGTAAGGCTGTTTTGCCAGCCCCAGTTCTGCCAGCCTTCGTCAGATTCATTGTTGCCGCACCAGAGCGCGACGCACGGATGATTTCTCAGGCGCTTAACGTTATAGACCGCTTCTTCGCGGACGTTATCCGAAAAGTTTTCGCCCGGCGGAACCATCGAGCACGCGAATGCGAAGTCCTGCCAGACGAGAATTCCTTTTTCGTCGCACTGTTTATAAAATTCGTCGTCTTCATAAATCCCGCCGCCCCACACGCGAAGCATGTTAAAGTTGGATTTCACCGCGTCATCCGTGAGCCGCGTATATTTTTCTTTTGTTATTCTTGGAAGGAAGTTGTCGGGCGGTATGTAGTTCGCTCCTTTTATGAAAACCGGCACGCCGTTCAGTTTAAAATAGAACGATTCGCCGTGTGTATCTTTCTCCCGAACGAGTTCAATCGTTCTTATTCCGACTTTCATATCCCTTCTGTCAACGTCCTGTCCGTCTTTATTCCGCAGAACTACGTTAAATCCGTAAAGACGCGGTTTGCCGAGACCGTTGCACCACCACAATTCCGGGTTTTGAATTTCCGCGGTTATTTCCGCTTCGGATGAAACAACGCGCGACTCGGAAATTTTATTTCCTTCTTGAAGAAGAATCGCCCTCAATCCGTCCGCGTTCCCGCATCTGATTTTGAATTTAATAATCGCTTTCCCGTCTGTAATGTTTTGCGTCGTCTCAATTTCTTTTATCGCGCCTTCGTTATCAAATTCCAGGTACGCGGGACGCCATATTCCGCAGGTAACGAAACGCGGGCTCCAGTCCCAGCCGTAATGATACGCCGCCTTGCGCGTAAAAGCCCTGTTCCCGCCGGGAAGTTCTTTAAGCGCCGTCTGTTTTTCAAATTCGCGGGCGAGTTTTTCTTCTTCTCCCGACGGCGGAAGGAACACGATTCTGATTTCGTTATTTCCCTGTTTAAGAATGCCGTCGCATTTAATCCGCCATTCTCTGAACATGTTGTTCGCGGATAATATTTTTTCTCCGTTAATGTAAACGGAAGCATACGTGTCGAGCCCTTTAAATACTATTTCTCCGGAATTCTTTGTCTGTTCAGCAGTTAAACCAAAAGACGCGGCGTATTCCCATTCTTCGTTTTCAATCCATTGCAGGGAGGATTCGTTGGTTCCGTAAAACGGGTCTTCGATTAGTTTGTTCGCGAGAAGGTCGGTATGTATCGTCCCGGGAACCGAGGCTTTGTAAAACTTTTGCTCCTTCGTGTTCCGGAATTCCCAGTTGTCGATGTATAACCTGTTCATTTGCGAATAACACAAATTTGAGAATAGCGTTAGTATTAAAAATATTCTTTTCATTTAATGTGTCTGCCGCTTTCTATGAATTTATACAATTCTTCCGCGGGGTTAACGAGCGTCAGTTCGAGTTCCGCGGCAGGCTGCCTGTAATAATCAAAGTTTACGCTTTCCTCGCCGTATCTTGTTTTGCTCTGAAGGCAGTACAACAGTCCGTTTATAACGGAACAGAGGCCTTTTGTTTTTTCGGCGAGAATTTCGGTTTCCTCTATTCTACCCTTTTGTTTTTCCCTGAGATATTCTCCGCAGATTTTTTCAAGGTCTTTGAATGCTTTCATTCCAGACTCGATTTCTTCTTTGCCTGCCTTGCCCGTTACAATCCTGCCGATGAGGTACGAGAACTCAAAAGAAAGCGGCGCGTCTGGAACGGCGATGTCAACCGCGCGGTTCAAAGGCGTTGACTGGCTGTATTTCGTGTATTTGTGCCTGTTGTAATATTTAAGCGGCTCCCAGACGCTTAGAATTTTTTCAACCGCGTCAGGCGTATCGGAAATTCTTTCGAGCATTTGCTTTCTATTGCTCTTGTGCCTGAGTCCCGTTTCGTGAAGGAAATTTGAAACGTTATCCAGTCTTCTGAAAAGGATGAACCTGTTGTCGAGGCTGTCTTCTGAAAAACTTCTTATTCCCGACCATAAAACTTCCGAAATCGCGGAGGAGCGCGGCCAAATTCTCGAATCCACCGTTTCCGCGTTCACGAGTTCCGCCCACATTGTTGCCTCTCCTCCGAGAATCATTTTTTTTTCGGACGCGGTCAGCGGAATGCCTTCGGGAAGAGGGTCGTTGTAATAATGGTCGAACACGCTCTGGCATAGGTCTATGTAATAACCGTTCGAAAGTATTGACGCGAACCCGAGTTTTGCCGCTTTAACCATTGCGTCCTTTCCCCGCCACGAATGAATTACTATATCTTTAGGCAGGTCTTCGGAAAATATTTCGTCCCACCCTATCATTTTCTTTCCGTGCTTCTCGAGTATTTTCTGAATTCGCTTGTTGAAGTATGCCTGAAGTTCGTGATTTGTCGCGAAACCGTTTTGCTTCTTGAATTCCTGTATATCCGTGTTGGCGTCCCAGTGTTTTCCTTCATTCTCGTCGCCGCCGATGTGAATGTATTCGTCGTTGAACAACAGCGACATCTCTTCGAAGAATTTATCGAAGAATTCGTAAGTTTCTTCTTTCGCGGGATTGAAGCAGGGATCGAACACGCCGTAATGCCTTTCTATTTCATACGGTCCGGGCGCGCTCGCGAATTCCGGATAGCCTACGAACCAAGCCGTCGAATGTCCGGGGATGTCAAATTCGGGCACGACTCTTATCCCGCGTTCGTTCGCATACTGAATTATTTCCTTAATCTGCTCATGTGTGTAATAATCTCCGTCCGAGCCGAGTTCGTGAAGTTTCGGAAACGTCTTGCATTCGACGCGGAAGCCCTGGTTTTCGGAAAGATGCCAGTGCAGGACGTTTAATTTCATCGCTGCCATTCCGTCGATGTTTCTCTTTACGGCTTCGACAGGCATGAAATGCCGGCAGGCGTCTATCATTAATCCGCGCCACGGAAATCGCGGATAGTCAGAGATTTTTAACGAAGGAATATAGAACTTGTCGTTTGAATATTTAATTAATTGTAAAATCGTTTCAAGCCCGCGCATCGCGCCGATGTCGGTGTTTGACTTCAGCAGTATTTTTTCCTGCGACACTTCAATTCCGTACGCCTCGTCGTTAATGGTTTTAACTGTTTCCTCTTTTCCGAATTTAATAACGATGCCCGTTTCATCTTTGTTTTCGCTGTTCAAGAAACCGGGTATAATCTTTAATCCGGTCTTCTCGTTTATCCTGTCCGTAAACTCTTTAACCGCCTTTATGAGTTTTTCGGGCGCGCCGTTCTCAACGCTGACGGTAACCGTCCCGTTAAACTCAAAGGGAAAACCCCTGTAAACAGTAATGTTCGCGGGATACGGCATTACGTCGTTCTGAGGTCTGTTGTAATCCCGCTCGTAAATTTGCGAAAAGAGAAAAGAGGGCAGCAGGAGCAGACAAAAAAAGATAACTCGCGTTTTGCAGATTGAAGAGGTCATTATACGTTTTTTACAAATTTCGCTAATTTCCCGATAACTCAAAAGTCATTTGAAAAACAATGCGCGCGGAAAGAGCGTTTAAAATCAAAGCGGAACATTATACCTGATATATCTATTATAAATAGTAATTATGATTACAATTGAATTTTTTCCGTTCTTGTTATAATTTGCAATGGCATTTTGCCTGCGAATAAATCAATTGTAATAAAAGGGTATAAGGTTGAACACACAATTTAGAGACCTGTTCATTGAAAAGTGGAACAGGTATTTCGGCAATGCCGAACTTCCCATAACGTTCGCTTACAGCGATGATATTGACGGCGCGATATACAGAGACCGCGCCGCGGAAAGAAGTTGCCTCATAAGCGAATTGATGAAGGTGAGAAAAGGGGAAAGTTTCGCGTACGACATAAACAACATCGCCTGCGGAGGAGCAAAGCGATATCTCGGTTACACCGAGGGAATGCGTCCGGGGTTTGAATATTTTCTTTCTTACGGCAACGAAGACACGGAGGGCGAAAGATACAAGTGCACTCCGGAACTCGCGAAATCATTTCAGGACAGGATAGTAACTCTCCCTGCCGACAACAGATACTCCATTTTCAAGCGTTGGGACAAACTAACGGAAACCGACGAGCCGGAGATAGTAATATTCTTCGCCAAGCCCGATGTTCTTTCGGGATTGTTCACGCTCGCGAATTTCGACCAGAATGATGAAAACGGAGTTATCGCTCCTTTTGGAGCGGGGTGCGGAAGCATCATTTATCACCCGTACAGGGAGTCCACGAAAGACGAACAGAAATGCGTGCTCGGAATGTTCGACGTATCGGCGCGTCCCGGGGTTCAGGAAAACATTCTTACTTTTTCTGCGCCGATAAAGCGCTTTGAAAAAATGGTGGGGCACATGGACGAGTCTTTCCTCATTACAAATTCCTGGACAAAGGTCAGGAAGCGAATCAACAGCACGAAGATCGTTTAACCGCTTTGTTCGTCTGTGCCGCGGAAACCGCTAATAAATAATTTCTTGCTGCTCGCGTTTTGCGGTTTTTTTCGCGCGTATTATTTCATATTTTATAATACAAAATGCTTTAACCGCGTATGGAAAAAAAATTCGAGAAGTTCAGAAACAACACTATCGGGCATAACCTGAGATACAAGAGCGTTTACGGCGCCCAGCGGCTCATATACGCCGATTGGGTCGCGAGCGGGAGGCTTTACCGCCCGATAGAAGACATTATCGTTAATTCTCTCGGACCATACGTCGCCAACACACACACGGAAACAAGCGAAACGGGAACGCTGATGACAAACGCGTACCGCCTTGCACATAAGAAAATCAAGGAGCACTGCAATGCGGGAAAGAACGACGTTATAATCACGGCGGGATTCGGAATGACGACCGTCGTGAACAAACTTCAGCGAATCCTCGGATTGAAATGCTTCCTCAAAAAAGGCATTAAGAAATCAATTCCCGAAAGAGACAGGCCTGTCGTTTTCATAACGCACATGGAGCATCATTCGAATCAGACATCCTGGTATGAAACCGAGGCGGACGTTGTTGTTGTTCCGCCCGATGAAAATCTCCTTTGCGACCCTAACAGGCTGGAAGACGAATTGAAAAAATACCTGAACAGAAAAGTAAAGTTCGGCTCTTTCTCCGCCTGCTCGAACGTCACGGGCATAAGACCGCCGTTTTATGAAATGGCGGAATTGATGCACAAACACAACGGTTATTGTTTTGTCGATTTTGCCGCTTCCGCTCCGTATGTGGATATAGACATGCATCCGAAAAATAAGAACGCTTATCTTGACGCCGTAATGTTCTCGCCGCACAAGTTTCTCGGCGGACCCGGTTCATCCGGCGTGATGGTTTTTAATTCCGAACTCTATCACAATTATACGCCTGACCAGCCGGGAGGCGGAACCGTAGAGTGGACAAATCCGTGGGGTGAATACAAGTACATAGACGATATTGAGGTACGCGAGGACGGCGGTACCCCGGGGTTCATTCAGGCAGTCAGGACGGCTTTGAGCATCGAACTGAAGAAGCAAATGAATACGGCGAACATGGAAAAAAGAGAAAAGCAACTTGTTAAAATCGCTTTTGATGAACTTCGCAAGATTGACGGACTTCACATACTTGCTGATAATGTTGAAAACAGGCTTGGCATTATGTCTTTTTACATCGATAACATTCACTACAATCTGATAGTGCGCCTTTTAAGCGACAGGTTTGGTATTCAGGTGAGGGGCGGCTGCGCCTGCGCCGGAACGTACGGACACTACCTACTGAACGTTGACTACAAGCACTCCAGGCAAATAACAAAAAGAATCAGCAGCGGCGACCTTTCTTTAAAACCCGGGTGGGTTAGGCTCTCGCTTCATCCGACAATGACAACGGAGGACCTGTACATAATCGCCGACGCCCTGAAGCAGATACAAAAGAACCGGGTCAAGTGGGGCAATGATTACTCTTACGATAAGTACACTAACGAGTTTTACAATAAAGCGGGACGGCACGATGCCGTTGACATACAAAAGTGGTTTACTTTGAAATGAACAATTTATTTTTTTTCTTTGATAAGTTCTTTCGCGGTTTTAATGGACGCGTCGGTTATCCTTTCGCTGCTTAACAGTCTTGCAACCTCGTTTATTTTTTCCTTGTCGCCCAAAAGTTTAATCTCCGCTATCGTTTTCTTGTTCACCTCGCTCTTGCTTATGTAAAAATGGTTGTCGCTCAAAGCCGCAATCTGAGGAAGATGTGTTATCGAAATTATCTGGTGCGTTTTTGCGAGACCGGTTAGTATCTTCCCGACTTTTCCCGCGACCTTTCCGCTTATGCCCGCGTCTATTTCGTCAAACACGAGTATGGGAACATCGTCCTTTCCGGTTGTTGATGCTTTCAGAGACAACATTATGCGCGATATCTCGCCCCCGGACGCGGTCTTTCTCAGCGGCGTGAATTCCCCTCCTTTGTTTGCCTTTATGAGAAATTCTATGTCGTCTATTCCGTTTGATAAAATTTTGTAAACCTGTTTTCCTTCCCGGTAAAAGAAGTAATCCTCTTTATCTCCGAAATGGTGTTCGAAACTCACGCTGAAATCCGCCGATTCCAGCCCCGCTTCCTTTAAATATGAATTGACGCGTTTTTCAAGTTCCCTGCCCGATTTTCTTCTTGCATCCGACAGTCTTTTTGCGGCATTGAATAAAATTTCTTTTTTCTCGGCGATTTTCTTTCCGAGTTTTTCTATTTCAAAATCAAAATTTTCCGAGAGGTTCAGTTCTTCGCTAAGCGCCTGCGCTTTTTCAAGTATTCCGCCGAGAGTAAGTTTATACTTCTTTTTAAGAAATACTATTGCGCCGAGTCTGTTTCTTACCTGTTCAATCGTGGACGGGTCATAGTTTACCGTGTTGTTATAACTTCTCAGTTCGTCCGCGGCGTCTTTTATCGTTACGTATGACGACTCAAGAAGCGATACTATTTTATCTAGTTCCTGGTCATATTTAGCGGATTTTTTTAATTCTTTGATTGAGTTTAAAAGCCCCGCTGTTACGCTGTTCTCGTTTTCGTAAATCGTGTCTATTGTGTTTCCGAGCGAAAGAGAAATCTCCTCCGCGTTCTCCATTTTTTTCAGAGCGTTTTCAAGTTCTTCGTCCTCGCCCGCGAGAGGATTAACGTTGTTTATTTCTCTCAGTTGAAACTCTATAAAACCCCTTTTTTCGGCAAGTTCTTCCTTCCTGCCGAGCAGATTCCTGTATTCTCCGGTAAGTTCCGCGTACTCGGCGTAATTTTTAGAGAATTCTTCCGAAAGACCGGCGTTCTGCATGAATGCGTCAAGAAAATTTACGTGCGTCTCTTTTTTCAGCAGCGATTGATGTTCGTTCTGAGAGTGTATGTCTATTATCAGATTTCCAAACTCCTTTAAAGCGGCTATGTTGACGGGTATGTCGTTAATGAAATTTCTGCTCGTGCCTCTCTTGTTCAACTCCCTTCTTAAAATTACACGCCCGCTGCCTGACTCCCCGTCGTTCAGGTCGTTTTCCTTCAGGAACCCTGTTACGTGCTTGTTTCCCGAAAACAGGAAATGCCCTTCTACCACCAGTTTGTCGCTGTCTCCGCTTATTATCGAATAATCGGCGCGCTCGCCGAGTATGAGCATCAGCGCGTCAAGAATGATAGTTTTTCCCGCTCCGGTCTCGCCTGTTAAAATATTAAGGCCTTTCCTGAAATTCAGTTCGGCGTCTTTTATGATGAGATAATTCTTTATGTATAGTTTCTCAAGCAATATATATTAATAATATATTATAGACTATTTATAGTAATAGGGTTGTTGATATTGTTAAAAAATATTGATTTGCTTCGAAATTAAAAAGATAATAAAGAAAATAGTGTCAGGAAAATGTAAGAAACCCCTGCCATCATTTAAGGTTATGAACTCTCCTGTTTTTAAAAAAGCAAAGGCAGCATTGCTTTTGTGAGTAACGGCATTATTTCTTACAACTTGCTGATAAGATACTGACATACATTTATTATTATTTCCGAAGTTATTACTTTTAACGAAACATTTCCCCTATGAAATCAACAATAGACGCTTTTTTGCAAAGCGAAAAAATCGGTATTGTCGGAGTTTCTTCGGATAAAAAGAAATTCGGCAACGTTCTTTATAAAGAACTTACATCAAAGGGCTACGACGTTTATCCTGTCGGGCGAAACATAAAATCAATTGATGGAAAAGACTGCTTTGAGGATGTTTCATCTCTTTACGGATTGACCGACAGCATCATAATAGCGGCAAATAAGCCCTGCACCGCGGGAATAATAGAAAATATAGACGCGGCAAAAATAAAAAGGGTCTGGCTTATTAACGGCTCGTTCACGGATGAAAGCCTTGCCGCCGCGAGAAAGAAGAGCATTGACGTCGTTCACGGAACTTGCCCGCTGATGTTCTATAAACCGAACGGTTTTCACAAAGTGCACAGATTCTTCTCAAAACTTTTCGGAAACTATAATAAAATTTATACGGCGGAAGCAAAATGAATCATCTTGCAGGAACAGTTATCGGAGCATAACGCCGTTACATTTTTGAAAGCACGTTCTTAATGTCCGTTATTATGTTACGGACTTCGGGGTTTCTTTTCATGCTTTCGCTGATGGTGTTGTACGCGTAGAGAACGGTAGCGTGGTCCTTGCCTCCGAAATTCAAGCCGATGGATTCAAGCGTATAACTCGTCATTTCCTTTGCAAGATACATTGCCACCTGCCTTGCAAAAGCAACCTCCTTCGTGCGCTTACGGGAGAGAATCTGGTTTTCGGAAATTTTAAAGTATTCAGATGCCGCGAATATTATGTTTTCTATCGAGACGCTCTTCGCGCGCCTGACATTTCCGAGAAACTTGTGAACGACGCGCTCGGCAAGTTCAAGGTTTATTTCGCCCTTCGTAACAAAAAGGCTTTCCGCTATCAGGTTCACGATGCAGCCTTCGATAGAGCGGATGCTGTCCTTTATGTTTGTCGCGATGTAGTGAATAACGTCTTCGGGAACGTCGTTTATCGACGCCTCGTTAAGTTTTTTCTGTATTATCGCGACGCGCATTTCCCAACTGGGCGGCTGTATGTCAACGGTAATGCCCCACTGAAAACGAGAGATGAGCCTTTCCGTAATGCTTTTTAACTGGCTTATGGGCTTGTCGCTCGAGAAAATGATTTGTTTCTTGCTGTTGTACAGATTGTTGAATATCTGGTACATGAAATCCTGCGTGCCCGGCTTTCCCTCGAGATTCTGTATGTCATCAAGTATCAAAACATCAAGCGAGCGGTAAAAAGAGTCAAGACTTTTTGTTCCGCCCTTTCCGCTTGAAAAGTCGAATTTCTGTGTTGCTATGCTCGTCGTGAACTGATTCGTGAATTCCTGAGTCGTAAGACAGTAAACTCTTTTATCGGGATATTTTTTCAGTATCTCGTTTCCTATAGCCTGCACGAGGTGTGTTTTACCGACGCCGACACCGCCGTAAACAAGATAAGGATTGTAAGAGCCGCCCGGATTGTTCGCGATTGCATAAGCCGCGGCAACAGCAAGATCGTTGCTTTCGCCCTTGACAAAATTTTCAAAAGTATGCCTTGAAAGAAGGTTCGACGAAAAAGGCTCCTGCTCTTTTTTCGTCCCGCGCTGGGCGCCGTACGGATACCTGAAGTTTGTTACTTTTGTCTGCTGCTTTAATTCATCGGTATGCTCGTTCGTGTTTTCATCGAAAAGACTTTCCTGCGAGACTATGTAAGCGAGTTTGCCGTTTTCTCCGAGAAGCCCGCTTTCGATAATAGATGATATTTTTTTATTGAAACGCTTTTCAATCATACCGTAAAAATCCTTGCTCGGAACCTCTATCGTAAGAACATTATTTTCAAAAGACTTCGGAACCAAAACCGAAAACCAGGTTTTAATTTCTGACTGCTTTACGTTTTGAGATAAAAGACTTATAAATTTTTCCCAGATTTCAACGGCGGCCCCTGACGTGTAATTTTGTTCGGGCTCGTTCTTTCCGTTACGGTCGTGTAATTCAAGCGAATCGGTAAAAGAGTTTATCATCTAACGGACTTAAAAATTTATTAACAAATCAAATTTATTTAATCTATCACTTTAAGTGGACTTTCTAAATTACCCTTAACACTTAAGGTATTTTCCGGCTGTTTCTAACAACCGCCGAAACCATCTAACCGCTTTGATTGTATGCGGGTTAGCGCCTTATACGAGAGTTATTAACAATCGTTGTTAATATTGTCTTTTTCGTTATGTTTCGGTAACACATGCCAAACAGGCAAAGAAAAAGTTATTAACAATATGCTAACAGGGATTTTAAATAACTTTCGATACGATAATATTAATCAAAGAAAATAATTAAGTCAAGTTTGAAAAATTTATTCGAGGATTTTTTCTTCTTCGCGCCGGGGGACGAATGTTTATTTTTTATATACTTTTAATTTAACCTTTAGAGTTGTAAGAAGGTTTTATAATTTGTAAATATTTTCAGGAAGAGGATTGAGAAACCACGATTACATTAAATTCGTACTGTCGAGAGTTGAGTATGACTTCGCGGAGTTCAGCGGAAGCGCTGAATACGCTAACGTCATAACAATCTTGCATTCGCTCAAGTCATCGCCCGACATACTTAGAGAGATATACCTGCTTTCCGGAGTAAAAAAACTGCGCGAGTTCTCGAATTACATGGTTTTCATGTTCAAGAAAACGGAAGCGGGCAGAATCAATCTCGATAACTTCCTTGAAAACTACACGGCCGATAAAAATTTTATCGAAAACTATCTTCAGACTTATTATAACCTCGAAAGCGGCGCGGCGGAAACAGCGGAGGAAGAAAAAGAAATCTTTCTTTTTAATGATTCGGAGAACGGGGAAGGCGCCAAGACCTATGCGCTGGCGGAAGCGGATTTTAAAGTCGAGGAAATCGATAACGAACTGGTTTCCGAAGAATTCAG
>CAZOQR010000047.1:0-14890 GCA_964581915.1 uncultured Ignavibacteriaceae bacterium
CCGAATCCGTTCCGGGCGGTATGTGCAGGCTGATTCCCGATGAAAGACTCGACAAGAGCGTTCTTGATACCGACATTGATTTTCTCCGCTCGCTCGGCAACATAGAAATATACACTGACGCTCATTTGTATTCCCCTGAAGTTCTTCTCGATGAATACGACGGCGTTATAGCCGCGGCGGGTCGGGATAAGGAGTACCGCCTGAACATAAAAGGCGAAGAGTACGCTTACCCGTGGATTGATTATCTCCGCAATCATAAGAAAATAAATTTTAAAAATCTCCGCGTCGCAGTTGTAGGCGGCGGAGCAGTCGCGCTTGACGCTGCTTTTACGGCGAAACTCAGAGGCGCGGCTAACGTCGAAATGTTCTGCCTCGAAAAATTCGACGAGATGCCTTTGACTGACGCCGAGAGACAACTCATACTTAAACACGGCATCGAAATATCGGGGCGCGTTAAAGTCGATTCAATAAACGGAGTTTCGAAACCCGAAGAAAAAAGAATAAAGTCAATCGTAACTTCAAAGGTTGTTCTTCCGCCGAAAGAAAAATTCCATCCCGCAATAATAAAGGCGGATAAAAAATCGAATCCGCAGACAAGGCAGTTTGACGCGGTTATAATCGCGATTGGAAGCGGGTCTTCTATGGATGTTAAAAAGAAGAAATCAATTTTCTACGCGGGCGATATCGTGAACGGACCGACAACTGTAGTCGAAGCCGTAGCCGCGGGAAAGAACTGCGCCTCTGAAGTTGACGCGTATCTTAACAACCTTCCGAAACCCGTCATTAAAAAGAAAGTCAAGAGCCGCGTAGTGCTTGACGGCAGGCGGATGATTCCCGTTCCTCTCGAAACCGATTTCTTCGGAAGAAAAATCATTTCGCCGTTCATTCTTTCAGCCGCTCCTCCGAGCGACGGTTACGAGCAGATGAAGAAAGCCTACGAAGCAGGCTGGGCGGGCGGAGTGATGAAAACCGCTTTCGACAACGTTGACATACACATACCTTCGGAATATATGTTCGCGGTTACGAAGAGCACTTACGGCAATTGCGATAACGTTTCGGGACATTCACTTGAAAGGGTTTGTTCGGAAATCAAAAGACTTGTTTCGGAGTTCCCCGACAGACTTACGATGGCTTCTACAGGCGGACCCGTTACAGGCAATGACGAAGAGGACAGAAAAATATGGGTGTCGAACACGATTAAACTCGAAAACGCGGGAGCGATGGGCATCGAGTATTCCCTTTCCTGTCCGCAGGGCGGCGACGGCACGAAGGGCGACATCGTTTCGCAGGATGCCGGACTCACCGCAAAGATTATCGGCTGGGTTATGGAAGCGGGCAGTCCCGATGTTCCTAAACTTTTCAAACTTACCGCGGCGGTAACGGCAATTTATCCGATTATCACCGCCATCAAGGAAGTATTCGCGAAGTACCCGCATAAGAAAGCGGGCGTCACGCTCGCGAATACGTTCCCCGCGCTATCTTTCAGGAAAGGAAAAAAGAGCGGTTGGGAAGAAGGCGTCGTAATCGGTCTGTCGGGCGAAGGAGTGATTCCGATAAGCAACCTTACTCTCGCGAATGTTTCCGGAATGGGAATAACCGTATCCGGCAACGGCGGTCCGATGGATTACAAGGCGGCGGCGGATTTCCTCGCGCTCGGCGTGAAGACGGTTCAGTTCTGCACGGTTGTAATGAAACACGGATACGGAATAATAAACGAACTTCATTCGGGTTTAAGTTACCTTATGAAAGAGCGCGGACTTAAATCGGTAGGCGAACTTATCGGACGCGCGCTTCCGAATCCCGTAACGGGATTTATGGAACTCACGCCCGTCAAGAAAGTTTCGGCAGTTAACGAAGAACTCTGCGAGCATTGCGGCAACTGCACGCGCTGCCCGTATCTCGCGATTGAACTTAACAATAAGAAAATACCCGCAACGGACGCTTCGAAATGCATCGGCTGTTCGATTTGCGTTCAGAAATGTTTCGCGGGCGCATTGTATATGAGAGAAAGAACGCCTGAAGAAACGGGCGTATTAAACGAAGCATAAATGGACATATTAATAAAAAACGGAATCATAATCACGCTCGGTCTTAACCCGCGCGTGCTGTACAATCATTCTGTATTCATCGAAGACGGAAAGATAAAATCCATAGACAAGTCCGAAGAGTTCACCGGCATTTACGACAAGGTAATCGACGCTAAAGGAAAAGTGGTTATGCCCGGATTCATAAACGCGCACATGCATTTTTACAGCACGCTGGTTCGCGGTCTCGGCAAAGCGGCGCCGTCTTCAAATTTCAACGATGTTCTCGAAAACCTTTGGTGGCGGCTCGATAAGAAACTCGGGCACGAAGACACGTATTACAGCGCGCTCATAATGACGCTGAACGCCGTAAGACACGGCACGACAACTTTAATCGACCACCACGCGAGCCCGTTCGCCGTGAAAGGTTCTCTGAACACCATCGCGAAAGCGGTTAAGGAAACGGGTTTGAGAGCATCGCTGTGCTACGAACTCTCGGACAGGGACGGGAAAAAAATTTCGGATGAAGGCATCGAAGAGAACGCGGAATTCATTAAGCAGTGCCTGAAGACGGACGACGAACAAATTAAAGCCCTGTTCGGACTTCACGCGGCGTTTACTCTCGGGGACAGAACACTTGAAAAAGCGTCTGAAATCGGGAACGATTTGAACGCGGGCTTCCACGTGCACGTCGCCGAAGCGGAATCGGACGAGGAGCATTCCGTTAAGAATTACGGAATGCGCGTAGTTGAAAGACTCGATAAATTCGGAATACTCGGAAACAAAAGCATTGCGGCGCATTGCGTTCACGTTGACGAAAAGGAAATGGATATTCTCGCGGAGAACGGAACTATAGTCGTCCACAATCCGCAGTCGAATATGAACAACGCGGTCGGAATCGCTGAAATAATCAAACTTCAGAGCAAGGGCATACTCGTCGGTCTCGGCACCGACGCGATGACGGTTAAAATGCCCGAAGAACTCCGCGTTGCTCTCTGGGCGCAGCATTTAAGAAATCAGAATCCGTCCTGCGGGTTTATCGAAGCCGCGAACACGCTTTTACGCAACAACGCCGTCATAGCGAATAAATACTGGAACGTGCCGCTCGGCGCTATTGAGGAAGGCGCGGCGGCAGACGTAATTCTCATTGACTATTATCCGCCTACGCCTCTGGACGAATCGACATATATCGGACACATAATTTTCGGTATTTCGCATTCGACAGTTGATACGACGATTGTAAACGGAAAAGTTCTTATGGAAAACAAAACACTGAATCTCGGCATTGACGAGGAAGAAGTCTCGCGAAAGTCCCTCGAGACCGCAAAAAAATTGTGGGACAGATTTTAAAACAAAATAATGATGTACGATAAAATATTCAAAAGAGCGGAAGAATTCGAAAACGAAACCGCTGATTTCTTATGCGATTTAATACGCACCCCTTCATTTTCCTGCAAGGAAAAAGAAGTAATTGAACTTATAAAAAATAAAATGGAATCCGCCGGCTTCGACGAGGTAAGAATAGACGGGCTCGGAAACGTAATCGGCAGAATCGGAAACGGCAAACGAGTAATCGCATTCGACGCGCACATCGACACTGTTTATCCGGGCGAGAAGTCGCTTTGGAGTTTCGACCCCTTCACTCCGAAAATTGAAGACGGGAGAATATGGGGGCGCGGCTCGGTTGACCAGAAAGGCGGTATGGCTTCGATGGTTTGCGCGGGAAAAATTATAAAGGAACTCGGACTGAACAAGGATTTCACTATTTATTTTACGGGCACGGTTATGGAGGAAGACTGCGACGGGCTTTGCTGGCAGTACATTATCAACGAGGATAAAATAAAACCAGAGATGGTTGTGATAACAGAGCCGACAAATATGAACATATACAGGGGACACAGAGGAAGAATGGAAATTATGATTAAGGTCAAGGGTTTTTCCTGCCACGGTTCCGCGCCCGAACGCGGCGATAACGCGATTTACAAGATTTCAAGAATCGCTCTTGAAATCGAGAAACTCAACGAGCGCCTCGCTTACGACGAATTTCTCGGAAAAGGAAGTGTCTGCGTTACTCAGGTATTCTTCTCGTCTCCGTCGCAATGCGCCGTTCCTGACGCCGCAAGCATCCAACTCGACAGACGTTTGACTTTCGGCGAAACGAAAGAAAGCGCGGTCGCGGAAGTGAAAGAAGCGGCGAAACTCGCGGGTTATCCCGACGCTGAAGTCGAAGTGCTTACGTACGGGGAAAAAGCGTTTACGGGACTTGTTTATCCGACAGAGAAATACTACCCGACCTGGAAGATACCGGAAGATTCGGTTTACCTTAAAGACGCGTCAATCGCTTATGAAAAGACGCTGAACCGCAAACCCGAAATAGGCAAGTGGACGTTCAGCACGAACGGTGTCGCTATCGCGGGAATGAACGGCATTCCCTGTATCGGTCTCGGACCGGGAAATGAAGTGCTCGCGCATATGCCGGACGAGAATTCCCCGGTGAAACATCTGAGCGAATGCGCTGCGGTTTACGCGGCTCTTGTTTATAAAATGAATAATAAATAAAATGTTCAGGTATAAGTGCACACAATGCGGCAATGAATACAAACGGGAAGAAGTGAAATATCTCTGCCCCGGTTGCTCGAAGTCTTATGAGCCGGGAAAGCCGCTGGAAGGCGTGCTTACGGCAGAGTTCGATTACGATTTCATAAAATCGAAATTCGACAGGGACAATCCCGACCTGAATCTGTTTTCAGCAGTCGGAAAGGAATTCTTCCCTGAATTTTTTCACGGCAATACTCCGTTTCATAAATCGGAGCGGCTGTGCGGTTTTACGGGATTCGAAAACCTGTACCTGAAAAACGACACCTTGAATCCGAGCGGCTCGTACAAGGACAGGGCATCGTTTCTCGTTGTCGCGGATGCGATTAGAACAGGCGAAGAAAAAATCGTAACGGCTTCGACGGGCAACGCCGCGAGTTCGCTCGCTGCAGTATGCGCGGCGGCGGGAAAAAAGGCTTTGATATTCGTCCCCGAAACTGCGCCCGCGGCTAAACTGATTCAGATGCAGGTTTACGGCGCGGAGGTTTTTAAAGTGAAGGGAACGTACGACGATGCCTTCAAATTGTCGATTGAATACACTAATGACAACGACGGACTGAACAGGAACACGGCTTATAATCCCCTGACAATCGAAGGGAAAAAGACATCGGCTCTCGAGATGTTCGTTCAGAACGGTTTCAAACCGCCCGACGCGGTGCTCGTTCCCGTCGGCGACGGCGTGATTATTTCGGGAGTTTACAAGGGATTCTATGACCTTAAAATGTGCGGACTGATAGATAAAATTCCGAAACTGATTTGCGTGCAGTCCGAAAATTCAAACGCGATTTCGGATTTTATTGAAACAGGCATTTACAGGGACGCGCCGAATCCCGCGACTGTAGCGGATTCGATTTCCGTTAAGACTCCGAGCAACGCGTACATGGCCCGAAACGCGGTTATTGCTTCAGGCGGTTTCGCGGTAACAGCGAGCGACGATGAAATAATGAATGCTCAGAAAACACTTGCTGCTTTTACGGGCGTTTACGCGGAGCCTTCGAGCGCCGCCGCTCTCGCGGGTTTGTTGAAATCAAAGAACAGACTGGAAAGAAACGAGCAAATTGTCATTCTCATTACAGGCAGCGGGCTTAAAGACACCGCGGCTACTGCAAAATACCTTAACGGTTAATGGGCGATAACGGAAACATATTGATTAAGAACGGAATTGTCGTCTTCGAAAACGAAACGGCGAAGACGGATATTCTCGTTAAGGACGGAATCATAAAGTCGGTTGGAAAAATTAAAGATGATGATTCTGAAATCATCGACGCGGACGGCTGCTATGTATTTCCCGGATTCATCGACCTGCACACGCATCTCGACGATACTATCGGAAAATATTATCTTGCGGACACGTACGATTCCGCATCTGAAATTGCTCTCGAAAACGGAATCACCACTCTGTTTAATTTCATCACGCAGAAAAACGGAAACACGCTCATAAAAGAACTTGAACTCGCGCTCGAAAAGTATGAATACAGGAAAAAGACGGCGGCTAACGAAGGAAAGGAATTGTGCAGCGTCGCGTTCCATCTCACGCCTGTCACGTTCACTGAAAATGACCGAGAGGATTTCGCGTATCTCGCCGGCATAGGATTCAGAACATTCAAGTTTTATACGACGTACAGGAACGCGGGAATTTATACTTCATACGATGATTTGTCCGGAATAATTTCGATATTAAAGGACCTTGACGTAACAATTCTCGTTCATTGCGAGGATAACGATACGATAGAATCCGTCGATATCGCGAAACTCGATTTGACAAAATCGATTTCGCACGCGCTGCTGCGTCCTGTCGAGGCGGAAGTGATAGCGATTAGAAAAGTTCTTTCTATCGCGGAAAAGACACAGGCGAAAATTCACATAGTTCACGTTTCCACGGCCGAGGGCGCGGGACTTATTAACGAATACAGGAAAAGATTCGGCAACGTAACGTGCGAGACCTGTCCGCAATACCTTTATCTGAGCGAAGAGAAACTGAAGACTCCGGGCGGTCACAGGTTCATCTGCTCGCCGCCTCTGCGGCAGGATGATAACGTGTCTAAACTCCGCGGGCTGGCTCTGAACGGGCTTTTTGACGTTTACGCGACGGACCACTGCGGATTCAGCAAAAAAGACAAAGACAATTTCTCCGCCGACATTCGCGATGTCCCGAACGGTCTGCCCGGTATCGGAGCGCTTTCAGGACTTGTATTCGAACTGTACGGAGAATTGAACTCGCGAACGGCTGTCGAAATTTCCAGACGGCTTTCATCAAATCCCGCGCTCATAGCGGGTTTGTACCCGATGAAAGGCGTTATACGGGAAGGCTCGGACGCGGATTTGACAGTACTAAATTTCAACGGAGAAGAGAAAGAAATTGTTTCTACAAAATCCTTATGTTACGAAACTTACTTCGGCAGAAAATCAAAACTCGATGTCAGGTACACGCTTATTAAAGGGAATGTTGTTTTTGAAAAAGGCAAATGATACATTGATGAAACGGAAATGCAAATTCTAACGAAATGAAAAAAGAAAATCCAAAAGCCTGGAGAAACGACGCTTACGCAAAGGTTACGGGCAGGGCGAAATACACGGACGATATCAGGTTTCCGTTCATGCTTCACGCCGTTCCCGTTTACAGCAGTTTCGTGTCGGCGAATATCAATTCAATCGACACTTCGGAAGCCGAAAAATCCGAAGGCGTCGTTAAAGTGCTGACACATAAGAACGTTCCCGGAACAAACCGCTTCGGACAGATTATTAAAGATTTCAGAATATTCGCCGAGGACAGGATATTTTACAACGGCGACGTAATCGCTCTCGTCGTCGCCGATACACGCTCCAACGCGATTAAAGCGGCAGGACTCGTTAAATGCGATGCGGATGCGATTCCTTCAATACTCGACCCTGAAAAAGCGCTGGAAACCGGATGCAGGCTTGTTCACGAAGAACACGGAAGCAACATAATAAACGAACACCGCATCAGAAGAGGAAACGCGGATGAAGGCTTCAGGCAAAGCGACGTCATACTCGAAGAGGTATTTCAGACGCAATTCGTAGAGCACGCGTATATGGAACCCGAAGTCGCGATATGCAATCCGAGGCACGACGGCGTGATGGAGGTTTACGCGAGCATGCAGCATCCGTTCAGCACCCGGCGTTTCGTCAACGCCGTGCTAGGCGGACGGCTGGCTGACGTTGAGGTTATCAGCACGCCGATGGGCGGCGGGTTCGGAGGAAAAGACGATACAGTCTCCATCGTCGCCGCGAGAACAGCCCTCGCCGCTAAACTGACGGGCAAGCCCGTGAAATGCTCGTACGCCCGTGAATGGTCGATTCGGGAAAGTTACAAGCGGCATCCTTACAGGATTTATTATAAGATGGGATTCACGAAAGACGGAAAAATAAAAGCAGTTAAAACAAGAATCATAGCGGACGGCGGCGCTTATTGCTCCGTGACGCCGTGGGTAACCTGGCGCTCCACAGTTCAGTGCTGCGGACCCTATCAGGTGGAAAACGTGCACTGCGATACGTACGGAGTTTACACGAACAACGTCGTAACGGGCGCGATGAGAGGTTTCGGCTCGCCTCAGATGAACTTTGTCGTCGAATCTATGATTGACATTGCCGCGGGGAAACTCGGCATCAGCCCGGTCGGGATTAGAAGAATCAACATGGTCAGACAGGGAAGCACAACCATCACGGGTCAGAAACTCGACAATCATAAAGTGGCGATGGAAGAGACGATGAACACTGTTCTGAAAGAGTTTGATTACGAATCTAAATATAAAAAATGCTCTTTCGGAGAATCCGCTTCCGACGAATTGTACGGCGTAGGACTCGCAATGAGTTACCGCGGAATGAGTCTCGGCGCCGAAGGCACGGATTTCAATTCTGCAATCATAAACGTTCAGCCCGACGGCTCGATTCTCCTCGAGACGGGCATTCACGAAAACGGGCAGGGCTCGGAAAGCGCGATGTGCCTGATTCTCGCCCGCGAACTTGGTGTGGGTCTTGACAGAATCCGCTACCGAAGACCTTCAA
Source organism: uncultured Ignavibacteriaceae bacterium (assembly GCA_964581915.1). Classification (GTDB taxonomy): domain Bacteria; phylum Bacteroidota; class Ignavibacteria; order Tepidaquicellales; family Tepidaquicellaceae; genus CAIKZJ01. Next base: position 8,646 of record CAZOQR010000047.1, read on the forward strand.
CCTCGACAATCCCCGACGGCGGCACGACTGTCGCCTCGCGCGGTACGGTGATGGGAGGAGGCGCAGTAACTCTCGCGGTTAAAAAGTTGAAGGACCGGATTACAGGTTTTATAAACAAGCATCACGGGAGCGTTACGGACAATACCGTTTTTAAAGACGACGAAATTATTTGCGGAAATGAAAGTTTCAAATTCGATGACGTCATATCTTCGATGTACAGGAATCAGGAATATCCCCACGTCTTCGGCGTATTCAGGGGTCCGAAAGTAACCTGGAACGAAGAGAACGGACAGGGAGACGCTTACTTTTCCTGGACTTACGGCTGTCAGGCAATCGAACTTACGGTAAGCAGGAAAACGGGGAAAGTAAAACTTCTCAACGCCATCGCCGCGCATGACGCCGGTAAAGCCGCGAACTCTCAAATGACTCTGGGACAGTTCTACGGCGGAATGGCAATGGGAATAGGTTACGGTCTGCTCGAAGAAGTAAGAATGAGAGACGGCGTGATAACAAACGCGAACTTCAATTCATACAGACTTCCGAGAAGCACTGACCTGCCCGAAATGAAAGCGGTCATTATTGAAAATCCTGACCCGAACTCTCCTTCAGGCGCGAAGGGTATCGGCGAGCCGACGAACGAACTAATGGCTCCGGCAATCGCGAACGCGATTTTCAACGCGACGGGAAAAAGGTATTTAAAACTCCCGATAAAAGTTGCGGTAAGCGGAGAGGAGGATTTGAATCAATGAGAATGACGGTAAACAGAAAAGCAATCGAAGTACCCGACTCTATGAAGGAACGGAAACTCGTTGAATTTCTCCGCGAGGAACTCGGACTGACAGGCGTAAAGAACGCCTGCGAAATGAAATCCTGCGGCGCCTGCGCCGTGCTTGTCAACAATAAATCGTTCAGGATATGCAGCGCGAGGGTTAAAGACGTCGAGAACAGCGAACTGCTGACGATAGAAGGTCTTGAAAACGAAGACGGCACGCTTCATCCGCTGCAGCAGGCATTCATCGACTACGGCGCGATACAGTGCGGATTCTGCACGCCGGGCATGGTGCTCACGGCTCACGCGTTGTTGCTCGAAAACAGCGAACCCACAAGAGAGCAAATAAGAAAGGCGCTGCAAAGCAACATCTGCAGATGCACGGGATATCAGCAAATAATTGATGCCGTAGAAGCGGCATCGGAATTTTACGGAAAATAAATATTCATGATGGACTTAAAGCGAAATTTAGAAGAACTCGGAAAATTAAAACCGGACAACTACGGCAAGGATTTTCTTCTTACATCCGAAAAAACCTTGGATGATTTGAAATACATCGGCGGTCTTGCCGAAACTCTGAAGGAATTTCATAAACAGTCGAAATCATTCCGGCTCTTTGATACGGGACTCGCGATTTCGATATTCAGAGATAATTCGACCCGTACACGTTTTAGTTTCGCCTCCGCAGCAAATGCGGTCGGGCTCGGACTTTCGGAACTTGACGAGGTCAAGAGCCAGATTGCGCACGGCGAAACGGTCAGGGAAACCGCGAACATGATTTCATTTCTCGCCGAGGTAATCGGCATAAGGGACGACATGTATCTCGGTGAAGGCAACAGGTACATGCGCGAGGTCTCGGAGGCGGTAGCCGACGGTTTTAAAAACGGCGTGCTCCACAGAAGACCGGGCGTCATTAACCTTCAGTGCGACATTGACCACCCGACACAGTCCATGGCAGACCTGCTGAAGTTAAAGGATTACTTCGGCTCATTCGAAAACCTGAAAGGAAAAAAACTCGCGATGACCTGGGCTTATTCGCCGAGTTACGGCAAGCCGCTTTCAGTCCCGCAGGGAATTATTACGCTTATGACAAGATTCGGAATGGAAGTCACTCTCGCCTATCCCGAAGGTTACAACCTCATTCCTGATATCGAAGAGGAAGTTAAGAAACATAATCCGGGATTCAGGATCGTCAACAGGATGGAAGATGCCTTTAAAGACGCGGATGTCGTTTATCCGAAATCCTGGGCGCCGTTCGAAGTGATGAAGCAGAGAACCGAACTTCTCAAGAGCAGGGACAGGAACGGACTCGCGGAACTCGAGAAACACTGCCTCGCGAACAATGCGAAATTTAAAAACTGGGAATGCGATTCCGAAAAGATGAAACTCACGAAAAAAGGCGAAGCGCTTTACTTGCACTGCCTGCCGGCGGACATAACGGACGTCAGTTGCAGTGAAGGAGAAGTTTCAAAGGAAGTTTTCGAGAAATACAGAATTCATACATACCACGAAGCGAGTTTCAAACCATTCGTAATCGCCGCGATGATACTCGCGTCGAGATTCAAGAATCCCGAAGCCGAATTACTCAAACGAATTTAAACTTAGAAGGAATAATAATGTCAGGAATAATAAAAAGCATAGATAAAAAAGTAAGAAAGCAATCGGCGGACAGATGCAGGGAAAGAGGAATAACAATTCCAACATTCAGGCAACTGCGCAATCCCGGACTAATCGGAGAAGACATCAGGAAAAAACTTCCCGGCATCGGGCTATGGGACGTGAATCCGCTTAACCTGTACAGGATAACCTGGAAGAACGACATCAACACGGGGCTTTTCGGAAAAGTAAATTATTTCGAAGTGCCGCGGGAGATAACGGGCGTAAAAGCGAGAATAATCGGTCTGATGGGAAAATACTTTCCGACAGGCGCGCACAAAGTCGGCGCTGCTTTCGGGTGCCTCGTGCCGAGACTCGTCAGCGGCGAGTTCAATCCGCTTCAGCACAAAGCCGTGTGGCCCTCGACGGGAAATTACTGCCGCGGCGGCGCTTTTGACTGCGCTCTGCTCGGCTGCACTTCAATCGCGATTCTTCCCGAAGAAATGTCGAAGGAAAGATTCGACTGGCTCCGCGAAATCGGCGCCGAGGTAATCGCCACTCCGGGATGCGAATCCAACGTAAAGGAAATCTACGACAAGTGCTGGGAACTCAAGAAAGACAGGAACAACGTGATATTCAACCAGTTCGAGGAATTCGGCAACCCGATTTTCCATTACAACGTGACGGGTCCCGCGATTGAAGAAGTGTTTTCGTATCTCGGAAATGATAAATCAAGAATGTCCGCTTTCATTTCCGCCACGGGTTCCGCAGGCACGATAGCCGCAGGGGATTATCTCAAGAAACTCAATCCGCGCCTGAAAATTACCGCTTCCGAAGCGCTGCAATGCCCGACACTGCTTCTAAACGGATTCGGCGGTCACAGGATTGAAGGCATCGGAGACAAGCACGTTCCCTGGGTTCACAATGTACGCAATACCGACATGGTAAGCGCAATCGACGATGAGGACTGCATCAGAATAATGAGGCTGTTTAACGAAAAGAGCGGTAAGAATTACCTCGCCGGACTCGGCGTCGGGGAAGAGAATGTAAACGCGCTCGTCGATATAGGCATTTCGGGAATTTCGAATCTTTTATCCGCGATAAAAACAGCGAAGTATTTCGAGATGGATGAGAACGATTTCGTCTTCACGATTTTCACGGACTCGATGTCGATGTATAATTCAAGACTCGAAGAGGCGAAATCCGAAAAAGGCGAATACACGGAACTCGACGCCGCGCGGGACCACGCGTCCTGCCTGATGAAGCAGAGCGTTGATTTTCTTAAAGAGTTGTCGTATTATGACAGGAAAGCGATACACAACCTGAAATATTACACTTGGGTCGAACAGCAGGGGCGCGCGGTCGAAGAATTGAACGAACAATGGAATCCCGAATTCTGGACGGACATATTCGAAAACGAAGTTCTGGAATTCGATAAACTGATTGAGGAATTTAATAGACTCTGATGCATCAAGTCTCCGCGATAATACTCGCCGCGGGGCGGGGCAGAAGAATCGGAACGCCTAAATTAAAACTCGTTTCGAACTGCGAGTTCTTCGTAAACATTATCGTGAAAAAACTGAAAGCAGCGGGCGTTGACAGAATTTTCTGCGTCATTCATCCCGATGATTTTGATTGGTCCCTTGAAAACATTAGCGGCGTTTCTCTCGTTCTGAACCGGGAAACCGAAAAAGGAATGCTTTTTTCCGCCTTGCTGGGGTTTAAGAAACTTACGGATGAAAAGGGCGTCCTGCTGTTTCCCGTCGACCATCCGTTCGTTGATGCATCGACTTTAAATCTGATTCTTGATATATTCAATAAATGCCCGGATAAACTAATAAAACCGGAATTCGAAGGTAAATCCGGACACCCGGTTTTAATACCTCGCTTCGCCGCGGATGGAATGGTCTTCCTGAAGCGGTATAAAAGTTTAAGCGAAGCGCTCCGTGAAGTCTGCAATGAAACAGAAATTGTAAGGGTAAGCGACAGGGGGATTTTAAAAAATATTAACACGGCGGAGGATCTGAAATAATTCTGCCGTAAATTCAAAGTTAATTGGTAATGAAAAAAAGCATCCCCTTTTTTGTTTACGTTGCTGTAGTACTTTTAAGCATTACCGCGTCAACAGAAATATCGTTCTCTCAGGATATCCCTTTCACGATACTCCATTTCAACGATTCACATTCAAGCCTTATAGGCTCGGGACCCAAAAACATTGCGGGTGAATATACCAAAGGCGGCTTCGACAGGGCTGCGACGGTAATAAAGAATTCACGGAACACGGATCCAAACGTAATGGTTTTTCACGTCGGAGATTTCTCGACAGGAAGTTTTTACTTCAACAGATATTTCAGCGTTCCCGAACTTACAATGTTCAAAAGATTTAATTTCGACGCGGTCGCAGTCGGCAACCACGAATTCGACCTCGGTCCCGCAGTGCTTTTGAACTCACTAAGTCAGTCTTTTCCTCCAGGCACGGTTCCGTTTCTTTCAGCGAACATCGACTTGAGCGGTTTCCCCGCTCTCGGTCCGTACATTTCGCCGCGAAGTTCGAAAATCATTAACGGCGTTAAAGTCGGTTTCTTCGGGCTTACAATAAACGACCCTTCCAGCAATCCGTCGCCCGTTGTTATCAGCGACAGTATCCTTCTGGCGGCATTTACTTCGGTATTCGCGCTTCAGGCGGAAGGCTGCAGCCTGATTATTTGCCTATCGCATCTGGGTTATATGTATGACAACCAACTCGCGCTTATCGTTCCCGGTATCCACATAATTCTCGGCGGGCACGACCACGCTTATTTTCCGCAGCCAGTGCCGGTGCCGAATCCCGCAGGCTTTAACACTCTTGTCTGCCACGCGGGCGCCCGTTATGAATACGCGGGCAAACTGAGAATTACTTACAACAACGGTAACGTGAGCATGACGGATTATCAGTTGATTAGTCTCGACTCGAATATCGCGCGCGACGATTCCGTGAAAGCGTATCTTGATTCCCTTAAACCAGGAATTATCGCGAGATACGGAAATGTCTTTACCGAAACCGCAGGTTACGCCGTGAATGACATCCCCCCGTCGTTTAATGAGTTAAAGCCGGAAAGAGACACGCCGCTTGGGAATTTAGTGACCGACGCGCACAGATGGAATGCAGGGACACAGATGTCCCTTACAGCAGTCGGACTAATGTCGGAAACCATATACAGGGGCCCGATAAGCGGAGAAGATATTCTCAGAGTAACGCCTTACGGCTACGACACAGCAACGGGGCTTAATATGCGGCTTGTTAAGTTTTCAATAACGGGAAGCGAACTTAAAAGAGGGCTTGAACTCGTTCTCTTCGCATCGATGGCTGACATCGCTTATCTCCCGCAATCGTCGGGATTGAAATTCGATTACAATTCCGCGCAGCCTGTAGGATTCAAGATTCTTCTTCCGACAATGAAGGTTAACGATACTTTACTGAATCTGATGAGCAGTTATACGGTTACCGCGAATGAAGGGCTTTTCAGGGCTCTCAGCCTTCTCGGCATATCCGTTTCTAACGTGGAAGTTACTAACGTTAACGAGTACACATCCCTGCTGAAGTACGCAAAAGGATACCGCAGAATAAGTTATAAGAGTGAAGGAAGAATAAGAGACGTGAACGTTACTCATTCAAGCAATCCCGTTACTTCAATAAATGACTTTGAATTATTCCAGAATTATCCGAATCCGTTTAACTCGAAATCCGTCATCAAATACAGAATATCGAAAAATTCGTTTGTCTCAATCAAAATTTTCGACGTCACGGGAAAACAGGTAGCGGATTTGGTCAACGAAACGAAGCAGGCGGGCATTCACAACGTTCTTTTTGACGCAGGCAATCTTTCAAGCGGAGTGTACT
>CAZOQR010000048.1:0-7614 GCA_964581915.1 uncultured Ignavibacteriaceae bacterium
CGCCCGGATGAACGCGCCTGTAGAATTCAAGCAGCCTTTCCTCGTTTGTCGGCTTAGTTATGAAAGCCGTTATTACCCACGCCAGAGTTGTAATCGGAACGATTATGTAAAGCGTTTCGGGAAACTTAACTCCGAAATTTCCGAAATGGAGAACACCGTAAACAATGAACGGCGTCACGGTTGCTACTATTTCGCTTATCGCGTTCACGCGCCACCAGAACCACCTGAGAATAAGCACGAGACCGAGCCCCGCTCCGCATTCGAGCACGAAAGACCAAACGCCCGAGATTGTCGACATGAAATTCGTTACAAGCACTGCCACTATCATGAATACTATCGTCATCCATCTGGACGCGGAAACATAATGCTTATCAGACTCATTCGGTTTTATGAACCTCTTGTAAAAATCATTTATGAAGTATGACGTTCCCCAGTTAAGATGCGTCGCGATTGTCGACATTGACGCCGCGAAGAATGTAGCAAGAAGAAGGCCTTTCAATCCGACGGGAAGAAAATCGTTCATCGCCTTTACGTAGCCAAGCCCCTTGTCAGCCGCGGGCAAATCGGGATATAGCACGAGAGCCGAAAGCGCGACAATAATCCATGGCCAAGGACGAAGAGTGTAATGCGCGACCTGAAAGAAGAGCGTCGCGAGAAGCGAATGCTTCTCGTTCTTTGCCGACATCATCCTCTGCGCGACGTATCCGCCGCCGCCGGGTTCCGCTCCGGGATACCAACTCGCCCACCACTGAACCCCTATGTACGCGAGAAATGTCGTGAACGTCATCATGAAAAATCCGCCCGTGCCCGTCGCGCCCGAGGTGCCTTCTCCAATCTGCGGTGTGAACTTCAGCGCCCAGTCGGGAAGTTTCGCCTGAAGCCCGTCTATGCCGCCGACCTGAGGCGAATTAACGACGATGATTGCGAGTATTATGCAGCCGGTCATCTTTATAACGAACTGAAAAGCGTCCGTAACCGCTACGCCCCACAGACCCGCCATCGCCGATATAACGGCGGTTATTATCATAATCGCCAGAATAAAAAACATCACGTTGCCGTCGTTTACCTGCTGCGGAAACATTCCCTTCAGAATCTTGCCGAGAGCAAGATTGACCCAGCCCATTATTATTATGTTCATGAATATGCCGAGGTAAATCGCCTTGAACCCGCGGAGAAACGAAGCCGCCTTACCGGAATAACGGAGTTCGATGAACTCGACGTCCGTAAGTATGTTCGCGCGCCGCCACAATCGGGCGAAGAAAAAGACGGTCAGCATTCCGCCGAACATCATGTTCCACCAGAGCCAGTTCCCCGCGATGCCGCTTTGCCCGACGAGTTCGGTCACCGCCAGAGGCGTGTCCGCGGCGAAAGTCGTAGCGACCATCGAAAGCCCCGCAAGCCACCACGTCATCTTTCTTCCCGACAGGAAGAAATTCTCCGTGTTGCCGCCCGCTTTCTTGTAATAATAAAATCCAATGAGAAGATTGATGATGAAATATACGACGACTATAGTCCAGTCAATAATGTGCATAGAATGTTTTTGGTTGTGGTTAAGATATTAACGGAGGAATTATTTTAAAAGGCAGTTTTGAGAGCAATTTTAAATTGCAAATTCTAAATTATAAATGAAGAGCAAGAAAATACGCGCCGGCAAACACCGTCTTTCCCGTAAAAATTAAAAAAAGGCTTCGTTAGAAGCCTTTTAAAATATACGCTCTTACAGCGGGATGAAATTCCCGCATTTATTTCTTTCTGTTACGCGACCGGAGGAGTGAATACTCTTGCTTTCAGTTCGCTGTCAACAATGAACAGACCGCCGACGTTATCGCCGACAAGTTTCATCCTGTTAACGAGCCTTGACACGGTCGCTTCTTCTTCAACCTGTTCGTCAACGTACCACTTGAGAAAACTCGCCGAAGCGTGGTCGTTGTCTTTTATTGCAAGGTCAAGCAGGTCGTTAATCGACTTTGTAACGAATTGCTCGTGCTCGAGAGTTTTTTCGAAAACGTCGAGCGGAGACTTAAAGTCCGCCGGAGGCGTATCGATTTTCGTTAGCACGACGTCGCCGCCCCTGTCGAGCAGGTAGTTGTAGAATTTCATCGCGTGAAATGTTTCTTCCTGATACTGCACGTAGAAAAAGTTCGCGAAACCGTCGAGGTCTTTTGTCTTGCAGTATGCCGACATCGCGAGGTAAAAATAAGCGGAATAAAATTCCTTGTTTATCTGTGAGTTTATTGCGTCTTGAAGTTTCTTTGATATCATTTTACACTCCTTCGTTTTAATGTGTTATTCAATAAATAAAACGCTTTTTGCGCATCATTAGTTTCAATAAAATTAATGATTTAAACGCCCATTTGCAGTGCTATTATAAAACCTCTATCGAGCGATTATATCAACGCTCTTTACGAAATCGTCCGTGTATATTTTATCGACGACGTCCATTCCGGACGTTACTTCTCCGAAAATCGTGTACAGATTATCGAGGTGATAGAAGGGCGCGTGCATTATGAAAAACTGGCTGCCTTCGGTATCCTTACCCTCGGACGCCATTCCAAGAACGCCTCTTTCGAAACTCATCGGAATGAACTCGGAGCGTATTGAGTATTCGGGCCCTCCCCATCCGTTATTGAGAGGATCGCCTCCCTGTATAACGAACCCGGGAACAACGCGGTGAAACCTCGTATTGTTGAAAAATCCTTTTTCCGCAAGAGTTACGAAGTTCAGAACCGTGAACGGGGAATTGTAAGGGAATAATTTCAACGTGATGTCCCCTCGGCTTGTGTGTATTATCGCGGTTTGCTTCTTATAGAGTTCGTTCAGTTTTTCCGCGTCAAAAAAACTCTTTCGCTTCGCGCTGAATGTGTATGCCTTTTTCGTTATTGTCATAAGCGCGTCCGCGGACTCCCTGCATATTTCATAATCGTCGATAGTAAGATTACCTTCGAGCAGCGGTATCGAGTTTTCCGCGTTAAGCAATGCGAACTCGCGTATGAACAACTTCATTGTTTCTTTATCCTTCGGGTATTCGAGGCTCTGGTAATCGATGCTCAAAGAAATTTTAAGTTCGCCCTTCTTGCTTTCGTACATCGGCTGATTTAAAGCGTTGATGCAGACATCGACAATGGACGGGTCTTTTGAGCCCGCAAACTCAGTGAATATGAGCCTCATTGTTTCCTTGTCCGCGTCATTCGCTTTTCCCTTAAGCGCGTCGAGCGTTTCAACAAATGCCCTGTATATCGGAATCAATTCTTTTCCGGCTATCATATCGCCATCGGTGATTTTCTTTTCGTTAACGTAATTCTGAACATCCGCGGTAATCAGTTTCCTTAAGTCCTTGTAAACTCCCGCGTCGTTCATATACCCGCACGCCTGAATAATGTAAGACTTCAAATAGAAGCCCTCCGACTGCGCGTAAAGGGACAATAATTCTTCCCGCGCTTCGTCTTTGTAAATAGCGCCGATTGTCTTGACGGCTTCACCTATTGACGCGAGGTCAACCGCCTTGCCTTTTATAAGAAACCACTGCAGGCGGGGTTTCATTTCTTCCTTCAGCAGGGCGTCGCTTGTCCCGCCGAATATGTAAGCGAGATTCGATAGCGCCGCAGTCGAAAGATAAGCGTCTTCGCCTTCGCCCTTGTCTATCAGAAAATAAGCGAGTTCCCTGTTTGACGACAGCGAAGCGTCGTTCCTGAAAATAGCCGCGAACGAATTAATTATGCTGAGTTTCACCAGCCAGACATCTTCTTTTTCGTATGAATCCATCAGATACTTCAAGTCGCTTTTATCAGCGGTGTTTCCGAAAGAAGTAAACGCCCTGCTGCGTGTATCAATGTCCGCGGACTTCGTCAAATTAAACAATTCGTCCTTCGCGCCGAGAAGCAAATCCCTGTTTCTTGTGTAAAGAAAAGCGTTAGCGCACATTCTGATAGTTTCGGCGTCATTCGTTTTCAGCAGCGATTTTATCTTTTCAACAGACGCGCTGTTCTTTATGTTTCTTCTCGCGAACCTCGCGATGGAATAAGCGAACGCCGAACTCACCTTGCCTGTCACGGGATAGATTTTGCAGAGTTCGGCGAGGTCATCCTCGTTTCCAATCGAGCCCAGTGATTTCACGACCTGCGATAAAACCTCCTGGTCGGTCTCGGATTTCATCGCCTCCAAAAGACCGTTTCGCGAATCGTCGCAGGGTATAAGCCCCAGCGCGAAAGCGGCCGCGGTTCTTATTTCCGGGTTGTTCGCGGAAAGAAGTTTTTCCGTTATCGGAATCACGAACTTCGGGTCTCCGATATTGCCCATCGCCACAAGAGTTCTGATAACAACGGCATTGTTGAATGAGTTAAGGTATGCCGGCAGTTCGTTGTCGGGTCCCGCTGTTCTCGCGTCCTGCAGTTTAAGCACTTCGAGTTCCTCGGCAGTAAATAACTGCGCTTCGGCATTAAGCGCGGCGAATACAAGAACGAACAGACACAGAATAATTTTTTTCATCTTATTATTATACTTTATTTTCCAAGCAGGTTGAACATGTTTTTCTTGTACGCTTCAACACCCGGCTGGTTGAACGGGTTCACGCCGAGCGTGTAAGCGCTGACGGCGCAGGAGAATTCAAAAAAGTACATCAAAGCGCCGAGATATTTTTCTCTGAGTTCCGGAACGGACACTGTAATGCTGGGAACGCCGCCGTCCCTGTGAGCCTTTATGGTGCCGAGCATCGCTTTCTCGTTCACGTAATTCAGGCTTTTACCCGCGATGTAGTCAAGCCCGTCCTGATTTGATTTTTCCTCCGGCACGGAGAGAGTTTTTCCCGGCTTCTCAACCCAAAGAAATGTTTCGAATAAATTTCTCGAGCCTTCCTGTACAAACTGCCCGAGCGAATGAAGGTCCGTGGAATATACCGCGCCCGCGGGAAAGATGCCCTTGCTTTCTTTTCCTTCGCTCTCGCCGAACAACTGTTTCCACCACTCTATCAGATAAGCGAGTGAAGGATTGAAACTCACGAGCATTTCAATCGCCTTGCCCTTTTCATAAAGAAGATTTCTCGTTGCCGCGTAAAGCATTGCGGGATTACCCTCGAACTTTTCGTGCCCCTTGAGAGCGGTTTCCATTTCTTCGGCGCCTTTCACGAACTGTCTTATGTCAAATCCCGCGCAGGCTATCGGAAGCAGCCCGGCAGGCGACAGGACGGAATATCTTCCGCCGACGTCGTCGGGAATTACAAACGTTCTGTATCTTTCCTTGTCCGCGAGAGATTTCAGCGCGCCCTTTGAGCCGTCTGTCACGGCAACGATTCTCGACGCGGCGACTTCGTGTCCGTATTTCTTTATCAGGTTTGTCCTCAGAAGCCTGAATGCTATCGCCGGCTCCGTAGTCGTTCCGGATTTTGATATGACGATTACCGAATACTTCAGGTGGTCAAGAGCGTCAAGCAGTTGGGCGTGATAATCTTCGCTGATGTTCTGACCCGCGAACACTATCATCGGGTATCTGCGTTTTTTCTTGTGAAGGAATTTAAAACTGTCCTGAAGCGCTTCTATAACCGCCCGCGACCCGAGGTACGAACCCCCGATTCCGACAACAACTATTACGTCCGATTTTCTCCGAAGGTAATATGCCGTCTCTTCAATGTCGCTGATTAGTTGTTTCGAAATGTCGGAAGGAAGGTCGAGCCATCCGAGAAAATCGTTGCCCGCTCCGGCTACGTTAAGCAGTTCGTTGTATGCCTTCACCGTTTTTGATTTTGCGGCTTCGAATTCCTCCGCGTCCGTGAACGGCGCAGCGTTTTCTGTTCCGATTCTAATGTTGTTAAGCGTGATTTCCATAATGAACCTCCGTTGTGGTTAACCTGATTATAATAATATTTGCGAAATTTTATAATACAATAAACTTACTCTTTACAGAGGGTTAAAGCGGGGTCAGGAGAAATCCGTCATCAGGATTTCTTTTATCTGTAATTATTCAGCAGCAGCAGTGAGGCTTCCTTTTCTATGCCGGCGTAAGGAAGTTCTATTAGTTTCTTCACGAGCGAAAACCATTCGTCCTCATTGCCCGAGGCAGGCAGCGATACGAGGTCCCTGTCGGTAAAGTTATGCGCTTTTGCAAGGTTATATATTATTAGTTTTGAAGCCCAGTGGTGCGAGGTATCTTCCTTGTCAGGATTGATGATTCTTTCGAACAGGGATAAAAGCACGTACCTTCTCAGACCTGCCGACTTGACGAGTTCGTAAAGGTAAGCGGAAAATTCGGGATTTACTTTCAGAAGGGTTTCACAGATTTCCTTTTCGAGCGTGAAAGAACTGTCGATGTTAAAAACGCTGTTTCCCGAAATGCCGGGGAAGAAATATTTAAGCACGTCGGGCACGCTGCTTCCTATGTTCCGCGCGTCCTTGTAATCGTTAAGATGCCGTATTTCGTGAAACGCGTTAGAGTTCTTCACCAGAACGGATAAAGATTCCTTTCTCGACGCGCTTTGAATCTCTTCGCGAATTTTTTCAGAAAGAAATTTCGCGTCGCTGTCGTTCAGATTATAGTGCCCCGTCATTCGCCTGATTTCCTTTATCGATTCCCCGCTGTCCTTTGAGGCGGCAGCCGTGCAGCGCCTGAGCGCGAGGTCGAGACTCTCACCAAGTATGAAAGAAAAAGGCGAGTTTGGAAGTTTGATGCCGAGAAACTGCTCCCTGATGTTCATTCCGTCAAGACGCTTCAGTATGCCGACCTTCCTGTTCGGATTTTCCTGCTCGGGAGCCGTGACTTCGGTAATTTCATAGGAAAGAAAATACGAAGCCGTCGTTCCGTTGTTGTATCTGTATTCAAACATCAAACCTGCGAACGGATAACCCTTGTTGTGCAGTTCGAGGTTCAGTGAGTTTGTATGATTGTCAATCTCGTTAACGTCTTCCTTGTTCTCGATTCCCGTAACGAGCCGCATCAGTTTTTCCTTCACGGCCGCGTCAACATCGGCGTTTTTTACTTTCTCTTTCTGCTCGATGTACTTGTCTGAATTCCGCCAGTCGCTGTTGACGTAATAGTCACGAGCGTTGTTTAGCCTGACTATGAGGCCGGAGACGTCCTCCGCGAAGAATGCGCGCATTTTTTGAATCTGTTCTTCCCCGGGCTTTCCGGGCACGGGACTCATTTTCTCGTAAATGAATTCCTTGGTTATCTTGCTGTCCTTTATGAATGGTCCGCCTTTAAGAAGAATCGTCATTGAATGCACCCCGCCCGGCAGATACAGCGGATCGATTTTCAGATTCGCTATTTTGATTAAACCGAGGTCTGTATATTCGAAAGTATTCGCGTTAATTTTTTGCGTTATCTTGTCGTCTATGTAAACCTCGATTTCCGCAGGCATCCTTTTCCCCTTGATGAGTATGGTCGCCGGAAACTCCGACGATACGAGGATTTTTGCCCGCGGAGATATCAGATATACCTTGAAAGAATATATGCTGTAAAAGTTGTACGCCGCAAGAACCGTGAGCACGAGCGCCGAAACCACAAGCAGCGGCAGAACAACGTAATATTTAATCTTCCTGTTCAATAAGGCAATATTGGAAACCGTTTGAAGAATTTAAAGGCAGTTTTAAGAGCAATTTTAAATTTCAAATTTTAAATTGTAAATGA
>CAZOQR010000048.1:7714-14841 GCA_964581915.1 uncultured Ignavibacteriaceae bacterium
ATTTAAAGGCAGTTTTAAGAGCAATTTTAAATTTCAAATTTTAAATTGTAAATGAATACCTGTAGCCCGAATTTTATTCGGTCTAATGTGGCGCTCTGTTACCCGGGATTTATGTGGTTCTTTTTTCGGGACTCGACGTAAATTTCTCCGTGGAACTCCGTGTCATCTCTGTGGCTCTCAGTGTAACCGCTCTTTTAATGTCCCGCGGGTATTAGAAATAAAACCTTCTGTGCGTAATCATTAGCGATGTTTCGCATCAGTTTTTATGAAAGGAAGCGAATTTTTCTTCATTCCTAATGTTTCAAATAATAAGTATTTTCATTAAAACTAAAACTACTGTATGAAGAGATTTTTTATAACAGCGCTCATATTGTTCGCTTTCCAATTTTCTTTCGCTCAGGAAAGCATAAAGGAAATTAACATTATACACTGGAACGATTTTCACGCGAGGAACGTACCATATCCGACAACGAAGAAACAGGACGGCGAGACCATTACTTATTACATAGGCGGCACGGGTCTGATGAAGGGTTATATGAACAAGTACAGAAACCAGAACTCCCTCGTGCTTCACGGAGGCGACGATTTTCAGGGCAGCCCGATATCTTCAATCACGAAGGGCAGGTCGCAGATTGAACTCCTTAACCTTTACGGCATAGACGCTTTCGTGATAGGAAATCACGAATTCGATTACGGATACAGGGCTCTCGATTCGGCGCTCGGCGATGCGAACTTCGACGTGCTAAGCGGCAACGTTTACAGGCTTGACGAGCAGAGAACATTCGGTAAAAATTACGTGATAAAGGAAAAGAACGGCGTGAAGGTCGGAATAATAGGCGTTTCGCCGATTGACCTTCCGACGCTGACGCTCCCGAAGAACGTGGAGGGTCTTGAAGTGCTGAACACTGATTCCGTCATTACTGTCGGCATAAACGCTCTTAAAGCCGAGAAGTGCAACCTGATTGTTCTTCTCTCGCACTGCGGAAACGACGTTGACAAGGAGTTTGCCGAAAAATTCCACGCCGACATCGACGTAATCATCGGCGGTCATTCGCACACGCCGATTTTCAAGCCGCAGGTCGTTGACGGAGTTCTTATCTGCCAGGCAGGCTCATACGGTAAATACCTCGGCAAGATTGATATGAAGGTCGATGTATTAAAAGACACTGTCGTTAGTTATTTCGGATTTCTGAAACAGACAACGATGGATTCGACAATATTCGACAAAGAAGCGGGGATGAAGGTTGACAGCATGATAGCCGCCATCGAGCCCGAAATGAAAACGGTAATAGGAACGCTTGAAACGCCCTGGAAGAAAGACAATTGCGGGCAGTGGACAGCCGACGCTTTACGCTCGGCGTTCAAGACCGACATTTCCTTCATGAACGCGGGAAGCATCAGAAAAGACCTGCCGAAAGGCGACATAACCGTCGGCGACATCTGGGAAATCAACCCGTTCGGAAACTCCATAGTCACATTCAGCGTAAAAGGAAGCGTGCTGAAGAAGATGATGGCGAACAACATAACGAAAGCGATGAAGGACGCCTCGCTCAACGAATACGACATGATAATATTTTCGGGAATGAAAATTAAAATCGACGGGTCGATGAAAAATCCGAAGAATCCCGAGGATGTTATCGTCAGCATAAAGATTAACGATAAGAATATTGAGCCTGACAGGGTTTATACGGTAACAACGAACAGTTACACCGCATCACAGGCGAAAAAATATTTCGGGGATTTCGGCGAAGAACTTGTAGTAACCGACACGAACGTTATTGACAGGGACGCGCTAATGGACGCCGTAAAACTCCAGAAAACAATAAACAGCGTTTACGAAAAGAGAATCGTTGACGAAAAATAAGAAAGGAAACACAATGACCGAACAAAGAATCGTGCACTGCATAAAACTTAACAGGGACCTGCCGGGTCTTAAAAAACCGCCGCTTCCCGGCGAACTCGGACAGAAGATATTCGACAACGTTTCACAGGAGGCGTTCAAAATGTTTCTTGATTACTTCAGGATGATAATGAACGAATACCATCTTGACCTGAGTTCTCCGAACACGGATAAAATTTTCGAAGAACAGATAAAGGAATATTTCTTCGGCGGAGGCGGGCAATTGCCGGATGAATTCGTTCCCGAAAAATAATATTATAAATGGCGACACCGTTCGAGTTTGACAAATACATCGAGCGTTCGAAAGAAGACGCTTACAGGTTTCATCAGGACGAGAAAAACCTGTCGTCTCTTCGTATGTACCTGCTCATATTTACTATCGTCGAGGGATTCATAACTATAACAACTTTATTCGACGGTGTAATAGACTACGATACTTATGCCTGTCTCGCGGGATTTCTGACGGCGTTATCGCTCAGGATTTTCTTTAATAAAATATTCGCCGCGGAAAGCATAAGAAGAAAACTGTTTGTTCTCGTCGCCGCTTCGCTTATAGCATTCCTCCTGTCGGGGATTCTCGGAACATTTTTCGAATCGCCGCCGTCTCCCGAAAAAATTAAGGAAAAAGAGCGGAGGGAAAAAGTCGCGGACGAAAAAGGGCTGACGGTTAACGTGAATGACGACAAGACAAATTCTAATTCCGTCGTTGTTCTGTTTTCTCTATCCCTGCTCTTCTTCAGATTTCCAAAGAACGACATAATACAACTATACGCTCTCGTTCTCGGACTTCCCGTCCTTACCGATTTGATATTTTTCAGAAACCTCGACGTGCCCGATAAGATTATTATGACCGTGACGGTTCTCGTCTGCTTTACTGTCGCGTACACATCCGAAAGAAAAAGGCACAGGAGGTTTTATAAGCAGTATGACGTTTATTCAAAACGCTACTCTGAAACGGTGAGAATGAAGCGGGAACTCGATTACGCCCGCGAGATGCAATTGTCGATGCTTCCGGAAAGCAGCATTACGATTGGAGACCTGAACATCGCGGCGACCTCAATTCCCGCGAGCGAGGTCGGCGGTGATTATTATGATTATTTTAAAATATCGGAAGGCGTGACGGGCATTTTCATCTGCGATGTTTCGGGTCACGGCGTGGCGAGCGCGCTGCTCCTGTCGGGACTGAGAAGTTGCATGCACCTGATTCTCGAGGACACTTCAAACCCGAAGGAGGTTTTCGAAAAACTTAACAGAATGGTAAGGCGGACGCAGAACCGCAAGATGTTCGTAACCGCCGTGTTCGCGGTGATAAACACGATTGAGGAAAAATGCACGCTTTTCAACGCGGGACACCTGCCGCCGTACAGGATTAGCGGCGGGTCGCGCGAACTTTTTAAGATTAAAAGGCACGGAATAACACTCGGCGCGATAGATAAACTGGATACGGACGACGGGGGAAACCTTGTATCCTTCGATTTCAAAAAAGGCGACATGCTTCTTCTTTATACGGACGGCATAATAGAAGCAATGAACTCGCGCAGGGATGAATACGGATTCGAGCGTCTCGAAAGTTTCCTCTACGCAAATTCCGAAAAACCGCCTGCGGCGCTGCTCGACGATTTGATTAAAGACGTGAACGCGTTCATGGACGGCGCCGAACAGATAGACGACATAAGCATAATGGTTTTAACAAGATAAAATTTTATTATATGGCAAAACCCAAGGTAGGAATTATTATGGGGTCGGATTCCGACCTGCCCGTGATGAAACAGGCGGCGGAAGTTCTCGACAGTTTCGGCGTTCCTTACGAAATAAAAATCACTTCCGCGCACAGAACACCCGCCTTAATGGCTTCGTACAGCCGCGCCGCATACAAGCGCGGCATAAAGGTCATTATCGCAGGAGCGGGCGGCTCGGCGCACCTGCCCGGAATGAGCGCCGCGTATTCGCCTATTCCCGTTATCGGCGTTCCCGTCGAGTCAAAGGCTTTAAAAGGACTGGATTCTCTTCTTTCAATCGTGCAGATGCCTTACGGCGTTCCCGTCGCGACCGTCGCGATAAACAACGCGAAAAACGCCGCGCTGCTCGCCGTGAAAATTCTCGCCGTTTCCGACAGGAAACTTCTGAGCAGGATGCTCAAGTTCATGGACGATATTAAGAAGGAATCGCTGGGGAAGAACAGGAAACTGAAAAAAAATCTTTAGCGGCGGCAGGTATTTACCCCGCCCCGCAAAAGAGAAAGCAAAAAAATTATCATTTTCTGATAATATTATTATTCATAAAATAATTAGATTTGCAATATCACTAATTTAAAAACTTAACATAACACAATGGCAGACGACAGAACAATGAAGATGAAATCGCTTGAAATGGCGATTGACCAAATTGAGAAGGACCACGGAAAAGGTTCGATTATGAAACTCGGCGACAAGCCCGCGGCGAAACTTGAATCCATATCGACAGGCTCTATTTCGCTCGACGCGGCGCTCGGCATTGGAGGCGTGCCCCGCGGAAGAATAGTCGAAATCTACGGTCCTGAATCTTCGGGAAAAACAACTGTATGTCTTCACATAATAGCCGAAGCGCAAAGAGGAGGCGGTCTCGCGGCTTTCATTGACACGGAACACGCTCTCGACACGAACTACGCCGCGAAACTCGGCGTTGACATCAGCAACCTTCTTATATCACAGCCCGAATACGGCGAGCAGGCGCTCGAAATTTGCGAAACGCTCGTGAGAAGCAACGCGCTTGATGTAATAGTGGTTGACTCGGTCGCGGCTCTCACGCCCCGCGCAGAAATCGAAGGAGAAATGGGCGACTCAGTTATGGGTATGCAGGCAAGGCTGATGTCGCAGGCGCTCAGAAAACTCACGGCGGCGGTGTCAAAATCGAACGTCGTTCTGATTTTCACCAACCAGTTGAGAGATAAAATCGGCGTTATGTTCGGAAGCCCCGAAACTACAACAGGCGGAAAAGCCCTTAAATTCTACGCGTCCGTGAGAATGGACATCAGAAGAATTGCCGCCATTAAAGAAGGCACCGACGTGATGGGCAACAGAACCAAAGTCAAAATCGTGAAGAACAAGGTGGCGCCCCCGTTCAAGGAAGTTGAATTCGATATACTCTACAACGAAGGCATTTCGAAAATCGGAGACGTGATTGACCTCGCAGTGAACAGGGAGATAATCAAAAAAGGCGGCGCGTGGTTCACGTACGGCGACAACAGAGTGCAGGGAAGAGACGGACTTAAAAAACTTCTCGGCGAAGAACCCGCGATGTTCGATAAACTTCTCGGCGAAGTAAAAACCGCGCTCGGATTCGGCAACGGCAACGGCGGCGAAGCCCCCGCGCAGGTGAAAGAAGAGCCCGTAAAAGAAAAGAAGAAATAATTTTCAGCATATAAGCAAAGCCGGCGCACGCTGCCGGCTTTTTGTTTTATGAAAATCACTTCGATAGAAAAACAAAAAAAAGAGGGGAGATACAATATATTCCTCGACGGCGAGTTCGCTTTCGGACTCTATAAGGAAACGATTTACGAATTCGGTCTCAGGGTTAATGACGAAATCACGCCAAAGCAGGCGGAAGAGATTAAAACCAGAGACGAAATCGGTTTCGGAAAACGCGTCGCTTACAGATTCCTCAACTACAAGCAAAGAAGCGAAAAGGAAGTCAGAAAAAAATTAAAGGAAAAAAAACTCTCCGACGGCAGCATCGACATCGTTATTTCCTCACTTAAAGACCTCAAATATATAAACGATGAAAGTTACGCGAAATCTTACCTTCAGTCGAAAATCCTTAGAAAACCCGAGGGTAAGCGGGTTCTTAAAATGAAATTAGCGGATAAAGGCATACCTAAAGAAATCGCGGAAAATATACTTTCAGAGCAATATCCGCCCGAAACGGAAACCGAAAAAGCCGCCGAATTGCTCAGGAAATACGAGAAAAAGGTTCGCGCTAAAACACCCGCGGAGAAAAAGCAAAAATGCTTCAGGTTCCTTCTCTCAAAAGGCTTCGATTTTGACACGATAAACGAGGTTTTGAGGCAAAATTAGTGACCATCCGCAATTAAAACTTTCAACTTTGATAGATATTTTTTACATTACGCAAATGTAATGTAATAAAATGAGGATAACAGGGCTTTTTGCAATTTCTATATTATTGTGCATCCCCTTGCTGCTGAATGCTCAGAGCGGTGAAAAATTTGCGTCGCCCCATGACTTTTTTCCCGGGAACAGCAAAATTTCGAATCCGCCTGTCGCTTATCCGTCCCATTATTCATTACTGCCTTACCCTTACGAAAACGTAAATCTAAGCATTAATTATTATCCGCAGAACGAACCGTCCGTAAAGTTCAACGCTAAATACCCCAATTACGTGCTTGCAGCCTGGAGAGACTTCAGCACGGGCGTTAATCCGGCGGTAAGAAGAATCGGTTATAACTTCTCTTCGGACGGAGGAACGACGTGGTTTTACGCGGGTCAGGAACTTATACCGATACTCGAAGTCAATCATCCGAGAGCCAGTGACCCTGTCGTGTGCTCCGATACGAACGGAAATTTCTATGTCGCGACGGTTTCACTTACGACGGTCGGCGCGCTCGACCTGTTGGTATATAAGTCAACCGATTACGGGATGACTTTCACGAGTTATTCTTTCGCCCAGGGCGGCGGCGCAAACGATGAGGACAAGGAATGGCTTGTCTGCGATTTAACAAAAGGAAGCAGCGCGTACAAGAATCACCTTTATATGAGTTGGACGCGTTTCGGCACACCCGCCGGAATACTAATGACAAAATCATCGAACGGCGGGCTTAACTGGTCAATGCCCGTGCAGGTTAGCAGCGGCGGCGGCGTGCAGGGCTCGAACCCCGCTATCGGTCCTAACGGAGAAGTTTACGTAGTATGGGTCGGAGGAACGGCGACAACAGATATTATTTATTTCAATAAATCCACCAATGGCGGCGTGAGTTTCGGGACGGAGCAAAACATCGCGCAGGGCACATCACCCTCGATTCCAATCTCGAGCAGCGCCATTACGTTTCCTTCAATCGCGGTTGACATTTCGGGCGGGCCGCGCAACGGAACAATTTACGTTACGTGGTGCGATGCGAGAAACGGCGACCCCGACGTGTTTTTAATCCGCTCGACAAACGGCGGAACAAACTGGACAAGCCCCGTGAGAGTTAACAACGATTCGCTCGGTAACGGAAAACTACAGTGCTGGCCCT
>CAZOQR010000049.1:0-14649 GCA_964581915.1 uncultured Ignavibacteriaceae bacterium
TGGTAGGAATCGCGAATCCGTTCATTGACAAGAAAATCAGGAGGGAAGGATTTTAGTGAAAAGCGGAATGGATAGCATTCGCGGGAAAATAATCGAAGCAGGATTAATAATCCGATTCAGTCTTCGTTTCTTCAGGGAGGCGGCTCGACCGCCTTTTGAAATAAAAGAGACAATAAGGCAGTTTTATTTTCTTATCGTAAAGTCGCTGCCGCTCGTAAGCATAACGGGTCTGATAATAGGGTTAACTCTCGCCCTGCAGTTAAAGCCGACGCTCGGAAGTTTCGGAGCGGACGCGCTGATACCGTCTCTTCTTTCGGTTTCTATACTAAGGGAAATCGGTCCCGTCATAATTTCGCTGATATGCGCGGGGAAGATGGGCTCGGCAATCGGCGCGGAACTCGGCTCGATGAAGGTTACCGAACAGATTTACGCGATGGAGGTTTCAGCCGTTAGACCGTTCAGTTACCTCGTGGTAACGAGAGTTTTTGCGGCGACAATAGGAGTGCCTCTTTTAATTGTGTTCGCGAACTCGCTCGCGCTTTACGGCGGGTACATCGCGATGAAACTTATGAGCGACACGAATCTGAGATTGTATTTCACGATTGCGCTTGACGTGCTGGGTTTCGATGACGTGCTGCCGTCTTTCGCGAAAACATTTTTCTTCGGATTTACAATCGGAATAGTCGGCTCGTTCAAGGGATACAACTGCTCGCGTGGAACGGAGAGCGTTGGAATCGCCGCGAACGCGTCCGTCGTGCTCGCTTCGCTTCTGATAATTCTTATCGATTTAATAATGGTGCAGATATCAACTTTATTGTGAAACCTGCGGACGAAAATATTATAGAACTCGAGGGCCTGAAAAAATCTTTCGGCGCCTCTTCGATTTTGAAAGGTGTAAACCTCGCCGTGAGAAAAGGCGAGACGATTGTTGTGCTCGGGAAATCGGGCTCGGGCAAATCCGTGATACTGCAATGCATAATCGGATTGATTAAGCCGGACGAAGGCGCAATAAAAGTTTTCGGAAAAGACATAAACGCGCTCGGCGAAAGGGAATTTCTCGATTTCAGAAAAAGGACGGGTTTTCTTTTTCAGAGCGGCGCGTTGTACGATTCAATGAGCGTGCGTGAAAATCTCGAATTTCCGCTGAAGCGGCATTACGGTCTGGAAAAAAAGGAACTGAATCCTAAAGTCGAGAACGCTCTGCGCGAAGTCGGGCTCGCGGACGCGATTGACAAGATGCCGTCGGAACTTTCGGGCGGAATGAGAAAGAGAATAGGACTTGCGCGTACATTGATATTGCAGCCTGAAATTTTATTATACGACGAGCCGACGACCGGTCTCGACCCGGGCACGTCGAGGGAAATCAGCGGCTTGATACGCGATGTCCAGAAGGAAAGGGGAATGACTTCGGTTGTAATAACTCACGATATGGAATGCGTGAGGATAACCGCGGACAGAATCGCGGTACTGAAGGACGGACGTTTTATAAAGACTGGAAATTACGATGAAGTAAAGAGCAGCGGGGATGAATTCATAAAATCATTCTTTGAATAAAAAATTATCAAAATAATGAATCAGGATAGCAGGAAGACATTTTACACGGGGCTGTTCACGCTTGCGGGAATCGGGCTGTTCACGTTTCTGATTTTTTACATCGGCAGCAACGAGAACCTGTTCACGTCAACAATCAAGGTCGTGACTTATTTCGAGAACGTATCGGGACTGAAGGAAGGAACGAACGTTACGTATTCGGGAATAAACGTCGGCAGCGTGAAGGACATAAACATTGTCGAAGGCAACAGGATTGAGGTCGTGATGAGAGTTGAGACGAAAGTGAGGCAGTTCATAAAATCCGATTCTAAAGTATCAATCGTGTCCGAGGGGCTCGTGGGAAGCAAGGTGATTGACATATCGTCGGGCTCGCCGAATCTTCCAGAGATTGAAAACGGCGCTGTTCTCGTATCCGTGAAGCCGCTGACAGCGGAGGACATAATGAAGTCTCTTAAAGAGACGGGCGACAACGCGACCTTAATCACGAAAGACCTCGCGGAAATCACTTCAAGGATAAACAGGGGCGAAGGAACGGTCGGGCAGTTGCTTTCGAACGACTCGCTTTACCGGTCGGTGAACAACGTGCTGCTGAGTTTTTCGTCGCAGTCGTCGAACCTGAACAAAATTTTCTCGAGTTTCGGCGGCGCGGTTGAAAACATCGCGGCGGATTTCGGAACGCTTACGAAGGAACTTAACAAGACCGTGAACAACCTGACGGATATAACGAGCAAGTTGAACTCGAATCAAAGTTTCATCGGAACGCTTCTCACGGACACCGCTTTCGCGAACAACCTGAAGAAGACGGTCGAGTCGGCGAAGATAACGGCGAACAATCTTGAGAACGGCGCGTTCAGTTTCAACCAGAATATGGAAGCGTTGAAGCATAATTTCTTTTTCAAGGGATATTTCGAAGACATCGGCTACTGGAATAAGGAGCAGTTCGAAGTCGAATACGAAAAACGCTTCAGGAGCCTGAAGGAAACACAGAACCGTCTCGACAGCCTGAACAGAATCCTGAACACGCTCGAAAAAAATATAAAGGAGAAAGAGAAGGAGTAAGAGAGCGCCTGTTGTCCGAATATTAATTTATACTGACTTGCTTTGTCATTCCTCCAAAATTTGTCATTCAAATTTTGATTGTCATTCCGTTCCGCCGCGGCGTCTACTCCGACAAGCCGGGGCAGACGCCGAGCGCATTACCGCTTATGGATGACCCAGAGGGTACCCCCCGCCTTCTCGCCACGGCGAGCGTTCCGCGCCGGTATGACAAAACTGTTGATAGATACCGTTCCTCCGCGGCGGACAAAAAGGAGTATCAAATGAAAACGATACCGATTTGTTTTATGTAAATATCTTTAATGAATTTATTATTTTGTCAAACTGCTTAATTTTTCAGCCATTTCGGGACTAAGCATCTTTACAAGTTCAGCGTTGTAAGACACGTTTCCCGTGGGTTGCGGCGCTTCAGACAGTCCGTAAATCTGATTCGATGCAAGCGCGTAACTTCTTGAAATCCAGGGGGCGGTGCCTTCTTCCACTTCCGGATCGACATTCACGGTAAATATTGAAATTGTATTGTCATTATTCAGGACTACATCGAATGTTCTGAACTGCTGAGGAAACTCTCTGAGTGATTTTGTTTCCACTTCCCAGAAAGCGTTTTCGGGATGGCTTGCATCCTTCGACGGAAATGCAGTAACAGTATTGAGGTGTCTGTGACCCGAGACCCAGAGTAACAGATTTGGGAATGACTGCAGTTGTTTAATAAGGTCGCGCTGACTTGAATAACCCGGGGAAATATTCCAGTCCATAGGAGAATTTTCTTCGACGCCGATTGGAATATGGGCGGCGATAATCATAAGTTTTCCTTCTTCCTGCCCTGCTTTTAACTGTGACATAAGCCATTCATACCTGCCGTTATTCAGCGACCCGTGTCCGAAAATACCTTCTTTCACAGGCTTGTCCGCTTCATCCATAGTATTATCGATTACAATAATCTTAAGAGGAAATTCCGACTTCGGTTCAAAGGAATAGCATCCGTTAAAAGCATTATTCGGATTGCTTTGAATAAAACCATGACCTTTCGGTATGGATGTCGTATTATTGAATTCACCAATCCACTCTGATTTCGAAAGCGAACGTCTGTTTGCATCAGGAGAGATTGTCGGAATGTCATTTAACTCAGCCGTAACTCCCGACCCAATAATTTTTCCATAAGGAAAACTGCAGTCAATGGTTCCGACCGAATAAGTATCTTCATTCATTGCATTAGCATCGGTAAAAATATTGCCAAGTTTCAAAATTTTATCACCGACCAAAACCTTACGCACTTTATCATTAACCTGTTTTGAGCCAAGCCAGAAATGGTCGTGATTACCTACCGCGGCATACCACGGAATTGACTTATCGAGCCCTGCCGCCTCATACTCTTTCTGAAAATCCTGCAACGGTTCTTTTTGCGCGCCTGAATTCGGTTTAATCTTTTTCCCGTCCATAACATCTATGAACCACCTTAATTCATTATACTGAGTACTGTTAGCCAAATCGCCGAGCGCTAATCCCAAATCAAATGGTTTTACTTTATGGAGTTCATTGATAGTCTTGACTGCGGCATTCAAAACGTGTGTAGTGTAAAGCATAAGCGGTGAATAAATGGAAACCGCTGTTAGATTCCAGCCCGCAAAAAATATTGCCTGCGCGGGCGATTCTTTATCGGTTATATGAACATCCGTCATTGTAAAAAATCTAAGCAGGCTGACTGCCTTGCTGACAGAAGAAAAGTTATAACCCGCGGGCATCAAATCAAGCCGTTTCTGATAGGGCAGTCCCGGACCATAGTGCCATTTACCATACCCGAATTTTTCGAAATTACCGGCATCATAAATACTAACTGCAGGAATCACAGAAACGATATCGGGCACGATTGTTCTGTCAAGCGTAGTATGGACTTTGCCGACACTCTGACCGTATCCGAAATTAAGAGAAATAAAGAAGCACATAAAGAGAATTGAATAAAGCCAAGACAGTTTTTTCATATACAATAATTATAATATTAGTAAAAATTTACACAGGATATTTGACAGGAATTGATTTGGAATAAAAGTATGTTATGTCCCTAAGCATTTTCCCTGTTGAAATAGACATCAAATTCTATACCACCACAAGATTCAAAAACAAGCAGAAATCATC
Organism: uncultured Ignavibacteriaceae bacterium; assembly: GCA_964581915.1. Lineage (GTDB taxonomy): Bacteria > Bacteroidota > Ignavibacteria > Tepidaquicellales > Tepidaquicellaceae > CAIKZJ01. Next base: position 4,741 of record CAZOQR010000049.1, read on the forward strand.
GTTTTTTAATAAATAAATACGTTTAATGAGAGAATTTTCTCATTTTGAGAAAGATTGTTTTTCAAATATAAAGCGATGTATATTCAATATATCAAAAGACAATATTCCCGGCAAAGTTTTCAGAAAAATAAACCTGATAACGAAAATTGAAAATTGGAAAAGAATTTGTTTTATTCAGGAAGCGGTTGTAAACCGATATTATAATAATTTGCGGATAAATCCTTGTCTAATCAGAACTTATTAGAGGCGTTTATGGTTTTTATACTTATATCAGCGGATGTTGTATAAATTTCAAACCGAATATTAAAATTTAATTATACTTGAAAGGTCAATAATATGTCACAGAATACACCGATAACGGTTGCTTACGGAGACGGCATCGGTCCCGAAATAATGGACGCGACGCTTAAAATCATAAAAGCGGCGGGCGCGAGAATCGATATTGAGGAAATTGAAGTCGGCGAAAAGGTTTACCTGAGCGGCAACGATACGGGCATCGCTCCTTCGTCGTGGGAGTCACTGAGAAAGACGAAGGTTTTTCTTAAAGCGCCCATCACAACTCCGCAGGGCGGCGGTTACAAGAGTCTGAATGTTACGACGAGAAAGATGTTCGGTCTTTACGCTAACGTGAGACCGTGCGTGTCATATCATCCGTTCATCGAGACGAAGCATCCCGTTATGGACGTCGTGATTATAAGGGAAAACGAAGAGGACCTTTACGCGGGTATCGAATACAGGCAGACGCGTCAGGTAACGCAGGGGCTTAAATTAATTTCGAAACCGGGTTCGGAAAGAATTATAAGATTCGCGTTTGAATACGCGGTCAAGAACAACCGGAAGAAAGTTACGTGTTTCGTGAAGGACAACATTATGAAAATTACGGACGGTATGTTTCATAAAATCTTCAATGAGGTCGGTGAAGAGTATCCCGAAATCGAGAAGGAAGTCTGGATTGTTGACATCGGCGCCGCGAAGTTAGCGACCGCGCCCGAGCAGTTCGACGTGCTCGTGATGGAAAATCTTTACGGTGACATACTTTCGGACGTTACGGCTCAGATGACAGGCTCCGTGGGGCTTGCGGGCTCGGCGAACATCGGAACGGAGTTCGCGATGTTCGAGGCGATACACGGCTCGGCACCGAGAAGGGCTGGACAAAATTCGGCGAATCCGTCCGGGCTTCTGCTCGGAGCGGTGATGATGCTCGTTCACATCGGACAGCCGGACATAGCGTCGAAGGTGCACAACGCGTGGCTGAAGACTCTCGAGGACGGAATTCATACATACGACATCAAGGACATAATGCATCACATAGACCCTGTCGGCACGAAGGAATTCGCGGACGAAGTCGTTAAGAGGCTGGGACAGAAGCCGTCGGTGCTCAAAGCGGTCGAATACTCTTCGAAGTCAGGTCATCAGGCGGGGGAAGCCGTCGTTAAAAAGGAGACGAAAATTTCGAAGGAACTTGTCGGAGTTGACGTGTTCATCGACTGGGAAAGCGGCTCGGCGAACGACCTCGGGAATATTATGAGCAAGATAAAAGTTGACAATCTTGAACTGCTTCGCATAAGCAACAGGGGAGTTACGGTATTTCCCGAAGGCTCGCCCGATATAATAAATTCCGACCAGTGGAGATGCAGGTATATGAATCCGCAGAAGGGAATGACAATAACGCATTCGAACATAATTCAACTTCTGGAAAAGATACGCGAGCACGGATTCGATTTTATTCAGATTGAAAATCTTTACAACTTTGACGGTGAGGCGGGTTTCTCGCTTTAAAAATATATGGAAAAATTAAATCCCGATTTGCTGCTTCAGAGAATCAAGGAAGCGAACGGCTGGTTTGTCGAAGGGAATTCAATCAAGAAAGTTTTCAAGACGAAGGGATTTCCGCAGACGGCGGGTTTCGTAACGGTCATCAGCGCGATATGCCAGCAGTTCGACCATCATCCCGATTACATACTAATGAAGTATTCTGAACTTGAAGTTTCTTTCTCCACGCACTCCGCGGGAGGTATTACCGATAAAGATATTGAAATTGCATTGGAGATTAACAAATTTGTCTAATGACAAATTTTGATATCTTCAGATACTTCTTATACCTCGGAATAGCGGGTTTCGGCGGTCCGCTCGCGATAATAAACCACATACGGCAGGACCTAGTTTACAAGAAGAAGTGGATGACTCTCGAAGAGTTCCGCGATTATTTCGGCTACTCGCAGATTGCTCCGGGTCCGCTTGCGTTTCAGGTGGCGCTTTACTTCGGTTATTTCAAGAAAGGATTCACGGCAGCAGTGCTCGCGGGTATCGGGCTCGTGCTTCCTTCTTTTCTCATCGTGCTTCTGTTCTCGGTTTTTTACAAAGAGTACAGGGACATAAACTACATTGTTTACGGGTTGTACGGAATAAGCCCCGTGATAATCGCTATAATATTTCATTCTGGATTCAATCTCAGCAGGTCGGTATTCACGAAGGATGTATTTCAGTATGTTCTTTTTTTCGCGGCTATCGCGGTTTCAATACTTTTCAAAATTCACATTTTGTTCCTAATATTCGGTTCTGCATTAATCGCGGTGATATATTATTTTCTGAAAGAAAAGAACGGAAACGGGCAGAGCCTTAAATCTTTCGCGGTAATTTCATTCGCGTTCATATCGAAAATATTCCTTTCCTTTTACACGGGCGGGAAAGCAGTTTTGACAGGCGTTCTCGGATTCGCGGGTGCGAAAACGCTCGAGATTCTGTACGTGTTCATGAAAGCGGGAGCATTGACTTACGGAAGCGGGTTCGTGATAATCGGCGTGCTGAGACAGGATGTGGTTGAAAACCTTCACTGGCTTACCGCGAAAGAATTTCTCGACGGTATCGCGTTCGGTCAGATAACGCCGGGTCCTGTCGTCATAACCTCTACATTCATCGGTTACATGCTGGACGGTATTCCGGGTTCTGTTTTATCGACGGTATCGATATTTCTTCCTACGTTTATATTAGTATCGCTGCTCACGCGCGTAATCGGGAAAGTAAAGGACAATTTCATCCTGAAGTCGGCAATAAAAGGCGCTAACGCGGCGGCGATTGGAGCGATAATAACGACGGGGTATTTTCTGTCGAAGGACGCGCTGATTGATTACGTTACGTTCGGGATGTTCGCGGCGGGATTGGTCGTATTGTTCTTCACGAAAATAAAACCGTATTACGTGATAATCGCGGGAGCGGTACTCGGAATAGTTATAAGAGCAATTTTAAATTAGAAATTTTAAATTGCAAATTGGTTGTAAGGGCGGACGCGGGCTAATTCGGATAGATAATTCATAGGCATAATATCATTTTCGGACAGGTTCGGATTCGTAGTGTTGCGTATGTTTTCAGATTATAAACCGTTAAAACGGTTTTTGTTTGTTTTAACTTCTACCCACGGCTGAAGCCGTGGGCTAATTCGGAGAGATGATTCATACGGATTAAATCATTTATCGGACAAGTTCAGATTAGTTAATGTATCATTATAAAACGAAATAGTTCGTTGCGGCGGGTGAGGGTTAAGCCGGAAAGATAAATCATACGGATTAAATCATTTGTCAGACAAGTTCAGTTTAGTTGTGGTATCGTGATAATACGGAATTGTTCGCGTCAGTATTTGGTCTTATTGTCAAGCAAATCCCAGACTTCGAAAGCAGTCAGGGCTTCGTCTCTCAGTTGCTGTGTGATTTTCAATTTTCTTTTAAGCAATGGTCTGCTCAATTCGCGGTAAATGAAGTCGTCCCTGAAACCGATTCTCGCGGCGTCTTTCTTCGTGTTGCCGAAATAAATTTTATCTATATTCGACCAGTAAACAGCCGAAAGGCACATCGGGCAAGGTTCGCAGGAAGTGTACAACTCGCAACCCTTCAGGTTGAATTTTTTCAGTTTCCTGGAAGCGTTTCTTATCGCTTCGATTTCAGCGTGGGCGGTAGGATCGTTTTTCACCGTAACCTTGTTAACGCCGGAGGAAATAATTTTTCCGCTCCTGACGATGACGGCTCCGAACGGTCCTCCGCCTTTTTTCGCATTATCGATTGAAAGGCGAATAGCCTTTCTCATAAATTCGTCTTTATACATTATTTGTTTATCTTTTCCTGAAGTTCTCTGAACGCTTTCTTGTCGTGAATGAGAATCGCCTTTTCGATATTCTCGTTGGCTTTTGCCTTATCGCCGAGTTTAAGATAGAAGTTAGCGAGATAGTAATAGCAGGAGCCTTCATTCGTGCTTCCTTTTACGAAATTCAGGCATTCATCGGCGATTTCGATTCCTTTCTTAAAATCCTCTTCCACAGCATCTTTCTTCTGAGTAATACCGTACATTTTCGAAATAAGAAATTGTCCGTAGGCGAAAGAAATTTCCTCGTCGTTTTTTCCGTATTTGTCAAAAAGCAGTTTGTAATACTCGTCCGATTTCTCGGGCTTCTTTTCCGCGTAATAAATTTCGGCGAGTGAAATGTAAGCGGTTTTAAGGAGTTCGCTGCCGGGATATTTTTTCACGAAAGCCTCGACGTTTTCGGATTTATTGCTGAGTTGAGCGAGCATCAATTCGGCGTCGTCCGTATATCCGTTCGTGTTATCGGGGTCGAGTTTCAGGACTTTCTCGGCGAAACTCTTCGACTTTTCCATGTCTCCGATATCCGAATATTTTCTTGCCATTTTAAAGTTCGCTTCGACATCGTCGCTGTTCTTTTCGAGCGCGCTCTTGAGCGAAGGCATAGTGTTTTTCCCTTCGTTGTAGTCTTTCATTATCGAAAGGAAATCCTTTGCTGGGAAGTAACCTATTATTCTGTCGATTTCATTCCCCTCGCCGTTTACAAATACAACGGTAGGATATCCGCTGACATCGAATTTCTTCGCGAGTTCTATTCCCTCGCCTTTTTCGGCGTCAATCTTCCAGTTAATCTGGTACGTGTTCGCGAATTCCGCTACTTCGGAATTCGTGTAAACCTTCTTGTCGAGTTCGACGCACCACTTGCACCAGTCGGTGAAGAAGTCAATCATCAGGACCTTATTCTCCGCTTTCGCTTTAGCAAGGACTTCCGCGTACGTTCCCTGCGTGAAAATGACTTCATTAGCATGAGTATTAAACGCGAAAGATACGAGCAGCAATGCAATCAATAAAATTTTGTTTCTCATTGAATTTTAATTTTTTGAAATTTAATTCATATCGCATTAATATTAAATGGAAATCAGCCTGTCAGAACTTTAAGCGTCCGAAATTGTTATAGAATGAAATCAAAAAGGAGAACAAAATGGAAATGCGGTATAAACTGCTGGAGCATCCGTTCTATCAGCAGTGGTCAAGGGGGGAAATAACGCGTTCGCAGTTATCCGCGTACGCGCATTCGTATTACGAATTCGTGCGTCTAATGCCCGTTTTCTGGGAGCAGGCTTTGAATGGTCTGGGAGCGGACGCGAGAGAATCGTCTGATGTTATAAACGACGAGAAAAGCCACACTCTTTTGTGGGAGAACTTCAGGTCGAAGTTCGAGCCGTGCGGTCATCCGGGAATGAATGACCTTAACGAGGCATTTCTTTCGATGAACGCTTCGAGGCTTCTCGGAGCAGTGCACGCTTTCGAAACGCAGCAGCCGGAAGTCGCGAGAACGAAGTCCGAAGGATTGCTTAAACATTACGGGTTCGGAGCGGATGAGACGGGTTATTTCGACGCACACCTCAACGAGGCTGAGCACATAAAATTCGGAATAACGATAGCGGAGAAGTATGCTGACCGAAACGAGTTCGAGGCCGGATTTGCCGAGGGCTCAAGACTCGTGTACGACGCTCTTGACAGGTTTCTTGCGTAAAATTAAAAAGGGGAAACGAATTTCCGTTTCCCCTGACTTAAAGATTAAGGAGTTAATTTTTACTAAAAGCAGTCACCGAGTTTCTGAAAAATCTTCAGCGTATTTTTAATCTCGGTGTTGGACAGTTTGCTTTCGATAACCTGTTCGCAATCGTTCAGCATGCTGTCGATTTTCTTCTTTATTCTTGCGCCTTTCGGCGCGAGTTTAAGAATCATATTCCTCTTGTCGGACTGAGCGACCTCGCAAACGACGTATTTGTTTCTGACGAGTTTTTCTATTACCCTGCTGCCTCTGGACACCGACAGACCCATTTTCTGAGACAGCCTGTTGCAGTTGCAGGGTTCGTCTGACGACATCGCCGTTATGCCTCTGTACTCGGCAGGGGAAAGTCCGAATTCCTGCCTTATAGACTCTTCTTTCTCGAGGCATTTGCTTTTCATAGCAAGAATAAGATCGATTATTCTGTCATTCATAATTATTGTCAGTAACAAAAGTTGTTATTAGCATATTAGCAAGAATGAATTTTATATTCAATACATTACAAGCGATTTAATAAAACTCGTTCTTGCGAAAAAAAAAGGCGGTTGTACAAACCGCCAATCAAGGGAGAACAATAATGTTCTTATGCTATGAAAAACTAATTAGCGCTTTTAAGAAGGATTTCATTAATTGCCTGAACGAATCCGTCCTTCGGCATCGCTCCCATCGACATCTGGGGCTGACCGGTGCTCGGGATGAACAGAATCGAAGGAATGCTTCTTATTCCGAAGACTGAAGCGAGTTCCTGTTCCGCCTCGGTGTCAACCTTGTAGATGTCAATCTTCCCGTCGTATTCGCCCGATAATTCTTCGAGCACGGGCGCGACCATCTTGCAGGGACCGCACCAGTCGGCATAGAAGTCAATAATCGCGGGCTTGTCGCCTTCGAACTTCCATTCCTTGTTGTTTTCGTAGTCGAAAATTTTCTTCTTAAATGTTTCTGCTGTTAAATGTTCCATTTTTCCTTTTTTGTTATCGTTTTTATTTAAAACCGTTTTCTGTCCGTTCACAACGGGGCTGTCCTTCTTCGAGAAAGAGAAGAACACCGTTACTCCCGCCGCAAGGACCAGAACCGCTATCGCGTAGATTGTTTTCTTTTTCATAATTATATAATTAGTTGCCAATAGAAATAGTTGCTAATAGCAACTTATGTCTTTTAAAACCAAAAGTCAATGATTAAAGTTCAGGTATTCTTGTAGTCTTCGATTGAGACGGTTCGGGAGCACAGGCGGGTGTCGTCGGGTTCGTTCGTCGCGACTATCAGCACGCCGTTTTTCTTCTGTTCCTCCGCTACCTCATAAACGAGTTCTATTCCCTGCGTGTCGAGGTTCGTCCTGGGCTCGTCCATAAGGAGCAGGGGCGGCGAGTTTATGACGGCGAAAGCAAGTTTAACGCGCTGCTTCATTCCCGAAGAAAAATTCTTAACCTCGTCGTTTCTTCTTGCGTAAAGGTTTATTCTGTTGAGAAGATGCTCGATCCTTTCTTTTTTACCGTCCGTTGCTGCGGAGTTTTTGAGGTCAAAGAAAAAAGAGAGGTTTTCATACGCGGTGAGTTCCTCGTACAGGTTTATGTACGGCGCTATCATACCCGCATACAGGTGGTGCCTATCGGGATTGATTTCTCCGCTGTCCGAAGAGAAAGTAATCTTTCCTTTATCGGGCTTGATAAGGTTAGCGATTGTCTTGAGGAGAGTAGATTTTCCGGAGCCGTTCCTTCCGGTTACCGCGAGCGAATCTCCCGCTTTTAGTTCAGCGCTGAAATTCTTAAAAATGATTTTGTTGAGGAATTTCTTTTCGAGATTGCTGCAAGATAATGAAAATCCGTTCATATCATTCCTGCACGAGTCCCGATTTTTCTTTAAGCCTCTGGTCGCGGCGGAGCAGCGCCTGGTCGAACCTTCTTTTTTCATCTTCAGTTTCCGGAATGATGGGCGCGACAGGGATTGGCTTTCCCGAGGGCTTATAGACGTTAACGAACGTAAGGTAAGCGCTGTTGGAATGAAAAGTCGTTCCGGACTGAATGTCTTCGACCTCGACCTTCACGCCGACCTCCATCGAAGTCTTGAAGGTTCTGTTCACGGATGCTTTCAGACGAACGATATCACCGAGTTTTATCGGATTGTGAAACTGGAGATTATCGACTGCGGCGGTAACGGCGATGTTGTTGCAGTGCCTTGAAGCCGCGAGAGCGGCGGCGATGTCTATCCAGTGCATAAGTCTTCCGCCGAGCAGGTTGCCGAGCATGTTCGTGTCATTCGGCAGGACAAGTTCTATCATTTCGACCTGAGAGTCTTTTACTTTTCTTTCCTGCATATAAGTTAAATGGATTTTTTCATTCTAAGCACCTTTTGTAAAAGGTCGCTGTTCGGAAATCTTGATTCAAAGCGTTCGATTTCTTTTTTCGCGTCATCGTATTTTTTTCTCGTTATAAGCGAATTAATCTTTCCGTAAAGCGCGTCGTCGGCGTATTCCGTGTCGAAATATTCCGAAACGACGTGCTCGAAATAGACGATTGAGGCTTTGTAATCGTCCATCTTGTAGTACAGTTGCGCTGCTTTGAGGTCCTTGTAAGCGAGTTTTGACCTCAGTTCTTTTATCTTCGCTTCGGCAACGGGAGCGTTTTTATCTGTCGGGTACAGTTCAAGAAAATTCTTCAGTTCGTTTATCGCCTGATACGTGTACGTCTGGTCGAGCGAATAATCGGGCGACAGTCCGAAATAGCACATCGCCAACTGGAATCTTCCGTCAACGGCGAAAGAACTCGTTCCGTAGTTCTTAAGCAGATACTCGAATTCATAAGCGGCGAGAATGTATTCCTCGCGTTTAAGATAACTCATTCCAAGGTAATACTGCGATTTGTCGCTGATGCTTGTTCCCGAGAATTTAACCTTTATATACGAGAAATCGTCGATTGCCTGCAGATAATCTTTTTCTTCATAACTTTTCATCGCTATCGCGAATGCTTTATCCGGGTCGTCCGTATCGATGTTTGTTCTGTCGGTACCGGAGCAGGCGGCAATGGTCAGAGAAACGACCGCGGCAGCCATAAATAAAAACAATTTCATTAATTTTGACATATTATTTGCTTCTTATTGTAAAAAATAAAATTACCGTAGCGGCGGAAACCAGCACCACAACGGCGGGAACAAAGACCTTCCTGAAAAACGATTTTTCGGGAAGTTCGGAATTCATAAAAGAAAATCCGCTGTTCTGTATATAATCCAGATACTTAACATTTACAGTATCCTTATATGAACCGGAAAAGTTCCTGCTGCTTGACAGGTTCCCTGACTTTCCCGACGAATACGCGAAAGAGACCGATATTTTCCGAACCGTGTAATCATCGCCGAGCAGCGATTTTCCTTCAGGCAATGAATATTCCACGCCGAGTTTAAGGCTGCGGACATATAGTCCGTAATCGCTGCTATCCGTGCTTTTATCATAAACTAACCTGTACGCCGAAAACCTCTGCCTGCACACGTTGAGAAAGAAATCTCTCATTTCGGATTCGGGACCCGCGTCCATCTTAAAAATTTTATCCCTGCCGAGTATGGTAACGTCATCCTCGATCATGGTCATTCCTTTGTTCAGAACATCCGAGAAAGCGTTAAAATTAGTTTTCGGCAGTTCTTCCGTATTCTGCTGCATGAATCCGGTCTTGAACGGAAAGAACAGCAATAATATGAAAAACAGTTGTCTGAACATCCAGCAAGTTAAAAAATACTCATTTTTAAGTCTCTTTTCACTGATTCCGATTATTTTCTTCGCGATAATCCGGCATACTGAAACACGGAAATAACGAAAATTTGTAACAATCAAATTAACTTAATAGGGCGGTATTATCAAGATTATAAAAAAGTACAGAAATCGGGCGCGCTATCATCGTAAACTTTATTCGTTATTTCAGGACTTCTCTGATAAGCCGGGCGAATCATAAAATCAAGTTTCACTTCGGCGCTGCTTCAAATACAAATAATCAATTGAATATCTGAACAAAATAATATATTTTCATAAAAAATTATAAATATGAAACGGATAAAATACTTAG
>CAZOQR010000050.1:0-2462 GCA_964581915.1 uncultured Ignavibacteriaceae bacterium
TTGATCTGAAAGAAGACGGCAGTGTCACGGATTATTCTTACCTGAATGAAAAACAACTGCAGGTGTTTATAAAAAGACTCGACAGGGTTATTTTCGTAATCACAGGCGTATCGAGTCTTGACTGGAAAAACAATGACAGGTACTGGTCCGGAATTCTTAAAAATACAAAAGTTGACAGGTATCTCGAAAGAAGCACGTCAGGGTATTTGAAGCAGCACGGAATTGAGGAAGCAGGAATCAGCGAGTTAATCGGAAAAGAATGTGAGGAAAATCCGTTCCTTATAGACCTTTCGATTGATATCTACCGTGAAATAAAGGAACGAAGAAAAAGACAGCCTGAAGCGGAAGATTTTAAAAACATCTCCGACACTGCCCTCGAGAAACTTTTCTCGCTGCTTGACGAACGGGATGCATTAATGCTGAAAATACTGTCGTTCACCGAGAACTGGGACAAAGAACTTTTTAAATCCCTTGCGGGTCATTTTAAAACAGGGTATCAGCCTGAAGAAATGAAAAATCTGTATAGATTTACTTTCGTAAAGGAATCCGAACTTGAAGGATTTTACAGAATGGATGAAAGTTTCAGGAAGCAGGCGATACGGAAAGACGGCATAAAGAATCCCGATGAAGTCAGCAGATTCCTGTTCGAGTATCACGATAATCTTTTGAAGAACGTAGATTTCTCGCGCATTACGAATTTTGATAAGAACGTTTTCCGCAGCGCGTATAAATACGCGAAGAGCATATTGGGATTTTACGAACTGGCAAAGTGGTTCTTCGGATTCATAGACAGGTTTAAAAATGCAGGACAATACAGGTTCCTTCTTTCTTTCATAAACGATTTGAACGTGACGCTTCAAAACTCCGAACACGGAGATTCAGCAGAATATTCGGAAATACTCTTGAAATGCGGCGAATATTACAAGGAAATCGGCAGATACAAAGACGCTGAAAATCTGTTGAGGCGTTCGATAAAAATTACGGAGGCAAAACGGGGAATCGAGAGCAGGGAATATGCCACCTGCTTGATGCATTTAGCGGATGCCTTGTTCGGACAGGGCGAATATGCAGAGGCGGAGCCGCTTTATCTGAAATCAATAGTTCTGCTGAATCCGCTCGGCGAGAAAGAAAGTTCTTTCAGCGTGCAATCGCTGTTGCACGTTGCAATTTTATTCGCAAGGCAGGGGAAATTTGAAAAAGCCATTCCATTGTTCGAAAAGATACTGAAAGTAAGAAGTAAAACTCACGGGGAAGAGCATCCCGACGTGCTCAGGATACAGACAAATATCGCGAACATCGAGTTTGAAAGGAAAAATTTCGCGAAAGCGGAATCTCTTTACAGAAAAATACTAAACTCAAAAAAAATATACTACGGCGACAACCATCCCGAAGTGAGCAAGGCAATGATAAATCTGGGGAATCTGCTTATTGAACTTAAAAATTATTCCGAGACAGCCTCGCTGTATGAAAGAGCAAAAGAAATTTTCGGGGAATTCTACGGCAGCGAGCATCCTGATTACGCGATGACTTTAAACAATCTCGCGTACCTTAATTTTGTTACGGGCAATTTCGATGCATCAAAAAAATATTATCTTCTTGCCCTGAACATATACAGGAACGCGCTGGGCAATGAGCATCCCGACCTGGCAATACTGTACAATAACATAGGCAGGCTTTACACTAAAATGAATAATTATACCGAAGCCGAACGTTTCATCAGGGATTCCCTCGGGATAAAAATAAAGAAATTCGGTTTCGATAATCCTGAAACAGGCAACTCATACGAAAGCCTCGCGGAATTATACGAATCGACAGGAAACATAAAAGAGGCTCTTTTTTATTACGAGAAATACGTAGAGATTTTAAAATCAGAATTCTCACCGGACAATTCCGAGACTCAATTAATAATGAAAAAAATTTCCACGTTGAAAGGCGAATAGTTCGAATTCGCATAAATTTCCCGGGTTTTGAAATATATAGTATATAAATTTATTTCATAGTCTGCATACTGCGTAAACAAACATTAGTTCGCCTAAAATCACAAAAAAAACCACCGAAATTCAACCAAAAACAAGGTTTTAATATTTAAGAAATGGTATAATATTTGCAAGATGCTTTATCAAGTATAAAAGGACCTACTGTATTTTTCTGATTCCTGTTCTTTAACTTAATTTAAAAGTAAAGGGATATTTCTTTTTCCCGACATCTTATTCATCTAATTTTGGCTACAATGAGAAACGTAATTTTTACGGTAGTTCTTCTGTTTTTGTTTGCGAACGCGCATTCCCAGTGGTATAACAACTACAACACCGGTAATGATATGAAGTCAGTATCATTTTCCAGTAAAAACACGGGATGGGCTGTCGGAGCGAACAATACGATAGTTAAGACGACAAACGGAGGAAACAACTGGTTTGCGCAAAACTGCGGACTTCCTTTCGTTACAAACTTCAATTCTGTTT
>CAZOQR010000050.1:2562-14382 GCA_964581915.1 uncultured Ignavibacteriaceae bacterium
GTACATAATTCAAATTTAAACGTTCCTATTCTGCCAAACGAAACGGTATCGGACACGATACACATTCCGCCGCGTCCGTTCGAAGAATATATGACGGTTGTAGATGTTGATGTTTATATAGACACGGTACTGACGACAATCGACGGGAACCTTATATTTTCTCTGTATCACGCCGGTGTTTCGGATACAATAATTTACAAGGTAGGGGGAACGGGAAGTAATTTCATCGGAACTAAACTTGATGACGAAGCGAACATGGCGATTGAAGAAGGTCACGCTCCGTTCACGGGGCACTTCAGGCCTTCAAGGCTTTTGTTCCAGTTCAACAACGTTCCTCTCAGCGGCGACTGGATTTTGAACGTTTATCAGGACGGTCCCGGTTCTGACCCGAAAATTCTCACGGGAGTAATTAAATCGTGGGGAATGGGAGTAACCACGAACAACGCGCTGCCGGGAACGATTTTAGGCGGAGGCAATAATACAGTTCAGACACCCGTTAAGTACAATCTCCATCAGAATTATCCGAATCCTTTCAATCCCGCGACGAGAATAAAGTTTGATGTCAGCGAGAGTTCGGACGTGAACCTTACGATATTCGATATTACCGGGCGCAAGGTCGCGAACCTCGTAAATCAGCGTCTCGCGGCAGGCACGTATGAGTATCTCTGGAACGCGTCGGGTTATACCAGCGGAATATATTTTTACAGGCTCAGCGCCGGCAGTCATTCGGAAACAAAGAAGATGATGCTAATTAAATAAGCGCTGGGTAAAACACAGAATTAAGTAAAGCAAAAAACATATTAAGTAAAATTCGCCCGACTCCTGAAGAAGGAATCGGGCGAATTTTTTATACCGCAGCGATTATTATTTTGTTATTTCTTTTCTTTCAGTTTAATCCAGTATTTGTTCTCTTCATCTTCTTTACTCATCTTTTTGTTTTTATCGGTAACCGCCATATCGTATTCCGCTGCTTTTTCGGGGTCATTAAACCATAGATACGGCAATACGGGTATAACGTCCAGATTTCTTGAAATGACTCCTTCGGGATAGCCGAACTTATTATGGAAAGCGATTCTCTGATAAGGAGAATACCATCCGAACGCGATGCCGAATTCACTGCACGCGATTTTATCGATCTCTCTGAGAATAATGATTCTCGATTTAACTTCAAAAGCCGTATCGTAGGCGGCGCAGAGTTCGTCAATTCTCTGATTTTTTATTCCCTGCCAGTTAGGCGAGCCTTCCTCGTCCGCCGTTGTTGATTTCAGAAAACTTTCGGGGCTCGGAATCCTTAAGCCCGAAAAATTAATCGGTATAATCGTGAACGCCCTTTCGTTGCCTGCCTTGAACATCGCGGTCGGGTCGATTTCCTTCAGGTTAAGTTTCACGCCGATATTTTTTAAATCTTCCTGAAATATCGTAAGGTATCTGTCCATGCCCTTTTGAAACGGCAGATCCAGTTCGAAAATCTTTCCGTCCTTTATCAGGTAATTGTCGCCGTTCTTTTCCTTCCAGCCCGCTTCGGCAAGGAGTCTCCGCGCGGAATCCACATTGTATCTGATTTTCGGGTTGTCCGGATTCTCGAATTCCGTTCCCTGAAAATACGAATCGATAGGCAGGTATGATTTATAAAAAAGTTTCTCGTTAAATTTTTCCCTGTCGAACATGAACGATATTGCTTTTCTGATTCTCACGTCGTTGAACGGCTCTTTCCGCATGTTGAAAGCGATGCCCGAAATACCGACGGGGTTTTCGTTGTATATTTTTTTCCGAGCAATGACGCCCCTGTTGAAATCCTCGAAATCGAATTTCTCATTCCAGGTCTGTGCTCTGTTCACAATAAGAACATCCGTTTCGCCTTTCTTGAATTTTTCGAATTCAAGCATTTCGTCCTGAACGACATCGAATCTTATCAGATCGAAATTGTTCAGGCCCGTCGCGAATCTTTCTTTCTCCGCCCAGTAATCGCTTCTTCTGCGAATCATTATTGACTGCTCTTTCTTAATCTCATTCTTGTCTATAACGTAAGGTCCGGAGCCCGGGATGAACTCGAACTGATATTTTTCAAGGTATTCCTTGCCTGTGAGATTTCCTATTACATGGGCAGGCAGAATCTTCATCGAGGATGCAAAATAAACGAACTGCTTCCAGTTAATCAATTTAGATTTCACGGAAACGATGTATTTGCTTTCCGCGACAGGCTTTTCGTAAGTGTTGAAAAGTTCGTTATAATACGGGTCCAGAATGCCCGGGTCAACGAGGAGATTCCAGGTGGCGATTATGTCCTCCGCGACAACGGGTTTTCCGTCAGCCCATCTTGCATCGGGATTAATCCTGAACCTGAAAGTTTTCCTGTCCTGAGAAATCTGCCAGTGTGAAGCGAGTCTCGGCGTGTATTCCCCCGTAACGGGGTCCTCGCCGACGAGGGTTTCGTACAGCATGTCCTCCGCCATCATAATGAAATAAGAATTGTAATCCTTGCCAACGTTTCTCAATGTCGGAGGAAAATCGCCCATTGACATTACCAGACTTCCTCCTTTTACCGCTTCAGGATTCCCGAGCATTGAATAATTATTACTGGTAATCCAGCCGTCGCCTTTGAAGCCGTTGCCGCCAAGTTCGGCTGAGACCGACGGGTCCGCGCCGGGAGGCGTGTCGAACTGCTTTACCGAAACGGGTTTGGTGTCAAATTTTTTTCCGGGTTTCTTGCTTTTCCCGCATCCGGAAAGTATTAATACGGAAATGAGAAGTAATAAGAAAACACGATTCAGGTTTCTTGACATACAGAATCTCCTTTTCTTAAAAAATTATTGGGGAAAGACTTATTAATAAATAATCTATCACTATTCCGCTTGAAATATAATAAATGTAAGAAGCATTTGAAACGAAGGTTTTTCGCTTACTATAGTCCCATATAGCGTCTGGTAATAAATGAACGAATCTTTCTTCGTTTCAATAATTGGTAATTTGTATTAATTTCGAACACGGGAAAGTGAATGCTGTATTTCTTCCGGGATTTCAGGGGCGTTGATATTGTTTCTTCCATTCGGTTTCGTAATAAACGGCATCAGTTCTTACAAAACAGAGACTCAGTAAATTTATATAAATTATATGAGCGCGAATAAATTTTTTCAAACTGTGCCTGCATTGAGCAGGTTTGCGGTGAAATTTATTTTGTTGAACTCCATACTGCTGGTCCTGATGCCTGCCGCGCGGGCAGGCAATTTCACTGTTAGCAACACGACTCAATTCCAGACGGCACTCAACACGGCCGCGTCGAACGGTCAGAACGACACTATTAACGTGCTGGCCGGAACTTACAATGTAAATCCGACGCTTACATACGCATCCAGCGAAAATTATTTCATTTTAATAAGAGGCGTCGGTTCGCCTGTGCTTGACGGGGGAAACGCGAGGCGGGTGCTTTTGATTACGACAACATCGGGAAATGCCGATATATTCGTCGAAGGGTTGACGATACAGCACGGACAGGCGGATTACGGGGGCGGTTTGAATGCAGGAACAGTGGGAGCGGATATAAGCATTAAAAACTGTTCGGTTAATTACAACGTCGCGGGCTTTGTTTCGGGCGGAATAAACCTTTTTTCGAACACGGGAAACGTTACGGTTACGGGTTGTTCTTTCGCGGGAAATTCATCGCCGAATACATCGGGATATCCGTACGGAAACGCGGGAGGTTTGTTTGTGCAGACAGACGGTCCGGGGACCGTCATAACAATGACCGGATGCACTTTTCAGCAGAATACCGCTCAACGCGACGCGGCGGGAGCGATGCTCTATCCTCTGGGACAGAACTCCACTGTAATCGCGGAGTCAAACACGTTCACGAATAACACCGCAAAAGAAGCGGGAGGCGGATGCTGGATAAGATGTCCGGGAGGCAACACTACCGTCAGGTACAGGTACAACACGTTGACGGGAAACATTTCACAGACCGCGGGAAGCGGCGGCGGTACATACATACAGATAACATCGGGAATAATAGATGTGTCGGATAACGTGCATACGGGAAACCATTCGATATGGCAGGGCGGAGGCTTATGGATTGAGCACAGCGGAGGGACCCTGTACCTGTACAGGAACAGGTTCACGAGCAACACTTCGGTTGAGTCCGGCGGGGGAGCGAACGTGTTTCTTGATTACGGAACGATGAGAATCGACCACAATATATTTCACAGGAACGCGACATCCGGGCCGGGCGGCGGTTTGAATTTGTCCACGAATTCGGCGTCTCTTCACGTATTCAACAACACTTTTTTCCTGAATTCGGCAGCCGACGGAGGGGACGTTAATGCTTATTTCGACAACTCGTCATCGTCCGCTAATTTTTATAATAATATACTTTATAAAAGTTCGGTCCCCGCGATATCCTATTCGGGTCAGCAGACTTTGCTCGCGAGATACTGCGATATACAGGGAGGTATCGGGCAGCCCTGGTTCGGTACCGGGTGCATAGACGTTTATCCTTTCTTTTCGGACACGGCGACGGGAAATTTTCACCTTCAGGATTCGATACATTGCGGCAGTCCGAGATTCTCGCGATGCATCGACGCGGGTGTTCCGAACGCGCAGGACAGTGTAATAAACTGCAACTGGGGGCTGGGATTGATTAGAAGCGATATGGGCGCGTACGGAGGGAAATACTCTCCGACAATCGGAATAAATTTACTTCATTCGGATGTGCCGGAACGGTTTTATTTATTTCAGAACTATCCAAATCCATTCAACCCGTCGACAAAAATAAAATTTGATATCCCGAGACAGACAGCCGTCAGTTTGAAAGTGTATGATATAACGGGCCGGGAAATTTCGGTTCTTGCCCGGGAAACAGTATTACCCGGAACATACGAAGTGAATTTTGACGGCAGCGGCATCCCGTCAGGAATTTATTTCTACAGTCTGTCTTCGAAATATTTCAGCGAAACAAAGAAAATGATTTTATTGAAATAATATTTTATTCGGTATAAGAGTCGGGCCGGAGACGATGTCTCCGGCTTTTTTTATTGTTCGAAGCGAAGTCATTCCGATGCCGGCCACTCGCATTGCGGTACATCGGGAAAAATTACTAAATATCTTTCGGATTTCATTTAAGTTAAATTACAGGATTTAGCATTTTATGGACAGGACATTACGGCTTGAAAAGGAACGGCTCGGGAAATTGATATTCGAATTCTCATTGCCGGCTGTTATCGGAATGATGGTGATGGCATCCTACAACATTGTTGACAGGATTTTTGTCGGCAGGGGAGTAGGGGCACTGGCTATTTCAGGGATTGCAATCACATTCCCGATAATAGTGATTTTCATGGCATTCGGAATGCTTGTCGGGATAGGGGCGACGTCGGTATTATCATTGCGTCTCGGCGAGAAGAGAATTCTGGAAGCGGAGCAGACCCTGGGCAACGCGCTGACGCTGTCTGTTATAATATCACTGCTGCTGACGGGGTTGTTTTATGTATTTCTCGACCCGATGCTCACTTCTTTCGGAGGCAGCGGAGAGGTTTTGCAGTACGCCCGGGATTTTACCCGCGTGATGCTAATCGGAGGCGTTTTTCAGACCGTATCATTCACGATGAACAATCTGATCCGGGGAGAAGGAAATCCGAAGATGGCGATGACGACTATGATTATCGGGGCGGTAATGAACACGATTCTGAATCCTATATTCATTTTTGTTCTTCACTGGGGAATCGAAGGCTCCGCGTGGGCAACGGTTATTTCGCAACTAATAAATTCGATCTGGGTTCTCGCTTACTTTTTCGGCAAGAGAAGCCACGTTCATTTTCATTTTAAGAATCTGTACCTGAAAAAAGAAATCGTTTACAGGATTTTTTCGATAGGAATCTCGCCGTTCATAATGCAGATATCGGCAAGCGTTGTAATAGTGATTTTCAACAACGAACTCGCGAAATACGGAGGCGACCTCGCGATTGCGTCGATGGCTGTAACGAACGCCGTAGTGATGTTCATAGTAATGCCGGTATTCGGAATCAATCAGGGAATACAGCCGATACTGGGTTACAATTTCGGAGCGAAACTTTTTCACAGGGTGAAAAGGGTTTTCGAACTCGGTATAATAGCATCGACAATTATCTGCGTTATCGGATTCTTCGTTGTAATGCTCTTCGCAGATAATATAGTTGCTTCTTTCGCGGATGATAACCCTCAACTCATAGAAATCGGCGCGAGGGCTCTGAGAATTTATCTGTTGATGCTCCCGATAGTGGGATATCAGGTAATCGGTGCGGCGTATTTTCAGGCGGTCGGTAAACCGAAGTACTCGATGATACTGACCGTGTTAAGGCAGATAGTAATTCTAATTCCAGCGGTGCTTATACTTCCGCGCTTCCTGAATCTCGACGGGGTATGGGCGGCAGGTCCTGTTGCCGACGGATTAGCGGGAATTCTATCGGCGGTTTTCATTATGAATGAAATGAGAGTTCTGAAGAAATCAAGCATTGAAGTTACTCAAGGCTTGGATAAATGATATTCTCGCATCATCCCGAACGACAGTCCGATTGTGTTTATTTCGCGGAATCCGTTTCTTTCTTATCATTCAGCAAGGACGCTATTATGGATACCGTCAATACCGAGACTATAACAAGGAGCGAAATGACGACAGGAATCTTATAGAATTCCGACACTATCATTTTTACACCCACGAACACGAGAACCACAGAAAGACCGTGCTTAAGGTATTTGAACTTGTGAATTATTCCCGCAAGAGCGAAATAAAGAGAGCGAAGTCCGAGTATAGCGAACAGGTTCGAAGTATAAACTATGAACGCGTCGTTCGTTATCGCAAGAATTGCGGGAATAGAGTCGACGGCAAATACGAGGTCGGTCACTTCAATCACAATAAGAGTGAGGAAAAGGCGCGTCGCGTGTGTCCTGCCTTTTTCCTTAACGAAAAACTTTCCGTCTTCAATTCCATCCTTCACGGGAAATAATTTTCTGAATATCCTGACCGCGATGTTGTTTGAAGGGTCGGATTTTTTCTCCTTGCCGAAAACCATTTTTATCCCCGTAACAACGAGGAAGCCGCCGAATACATAAACGAGCCAGTGAAATTTCGCGATGAGCGCGATGCCGGAAAAAATCAGAATGATTCTCATCACTATCGCTCCGAATATTCCCCAGAAAAGTATTTTATGCTGGTACATTGCGGGAATGCCGAACATCGAGAACACGATCACGAAAACAAAAATGTTGTCAATGCTCAGTGATTTTTCGAGAAGATAACCCGTTAGAAATTCAAGAGCCTTTTCTTTTCCCATATTATAGTACACGAACACGTTGAACAGCAGAGCCATCCCGATCCATACGGCGCTCCATATCAATGCTTCCTTGACAGACACCTCGTGGCTCTTGCGGTTAAATACTCCGAGGTCGAGAGCAAGCATTATAAGAACGAACGCGTTGAAGCCTATCCAGTATAATTGTGAATTTTCCATAAGTCTTGAATAAAACAGTGTTTTTTGATTGAAAGTTCTGATCAAAATAAGCCGGTCGGATATACGGAAAAATACATTTCTTCAGCGCCTTTCAAACCGTCTGCCTTTGTTCTTCTTTGTCGCGTATATTAAGAATTAATCGTACAGTGATGAGAAATCGGAATGGAGGTCATAATTGAAATCGGGAATCAATGATATGTTACAACTTTACTCTTGATATATAAAAACGGGAATTTTACATTTCGTTAATTAACTTTTGAAAATAATACAAAGGGGGTAATATGAAAAAAGTATTTCTTGCCTTTATTCTTGTAATTATTTCTCATCAGTTACTTCTGTCACAGGACGGACCGGACGCATGGTCTGTCAACTTCGGCATAAGCGCAAGGATATTCGCATTAGCAATCAATCCGCAGAATCAAAACACTATGTATTTCGGCAGCCTTGATTCGGGAGTTTACAAAACAACTAACGGAGGTCTCAACTGGGTCAGATCGAATAACGGTATGACATATTTCAAGGTCCAGTGTCTCGCGATAGCCCCATCGAATCCTAACATAATTTATGCGGGAACGGATTCGCTCGGCGGATGGACTCTGAGCGGGGTTTATAAATCGACTGACGCCGGCGCTAACTGGACACTTGTATCGGGCGATATTTACGATACGAAAGGCGTTCAGGCGATAGTGGTGCATCCTACGAACCCCGATATTGTTATATGCGGCGTTTTCAATGCAGTAGCGGCATCCGCGGTGGGTATATGGAAAAGCACGAACGGAGGGCTTAACTGGACACCGTCAAGCACGGGCGTCGATAACAGGCAGATACTATCGCTGGCTATTAATCCTAAAAATCCGAATGTCATTTACGCGGGCTCATCTCTCGTTATGCCCGGAAGCACGGGACCGTCCAAGATATACAGGTCAAACGACGGAGGCTCTAACTGGACCGCGATAACGACGGGACTTCCGACGAGCACGACAACGGGAAATCCCGTGAGAGCGATGAGCATCAGTCCGACTGACACCGCAAGGGTGCTTGCCGTGTTGTTCGTGAACGATACTACCGGCGGTATTTATCTGACTACAAACGGCGGACAGTTATGGAGCAAGAAGTGGGGAATTCCTAATACAACAGGAACCCTGCCGAGGTCGGCGATTATAAATCCCGTGAATCCAAACGAGTTATACGTCGGCATCGACCAGTCTTCGGGCACGGGCTCAATGGGCGTATGGCGCTCGTCTAACGGCGGCACGACCTGGTCCGATTTCAGCGGCGGAGCGCTGCTCAACAATTATCCGGTAAGAGCGCTTGCATTCAGGACAACGGGTAATCTTACGCTGTTCGCGGGAGGCGCGTCGGCGAGCGTTGCTGCGGGCAGGGGTATTTTTGAATACACGTTTACCGCCGTTGGCATTTCGGGCATGGAAGTTCCTGTTAAGTTCGCTTTGCATCAGAATTATCCGAATCCATTTAATCCTTACACCATAATAAGATATGACATCGCTGAGAAGAGTCTGACAAAACTTGCCGTGTTCGACATACTCGGAAGGGAAGTTGCAAGGCTGGTGGACGATATCAGGGACGCGGGCTCATACACGGTTACATTCGACGCCTCGGGACTGTCGAGCGGAACATATTTCTGCAGGCTTGAATCGGGGAATTTTGTAAAGGACAGGCGGATGATTCTTATAAAATAGAGCGCGAGTAAATATAAAGAGCAGGGATATTCAATTTATGCAAAAGTGAATTTGATTGAAAATGAAATGTCAAATTCATAACTTGCATAAAATTAACATTACTATTTGATAATCGGATTAGTCGTAGGGGTATTAACCGGATATCTGCTCTCCATGCCGCCAATCGGACCTACAAACATTCTTGTCATGTCTCAGGGATTCAAGAATGAAATCAGGTACGGAGTTGCGATAGGTGCGGGAGCGGGTTTCATGGATATGATTTATATTATAATATCATACGGCGGTCTCGCTCTAATAAAAGGATTCATACCCGAATCGGTGGATATCTTTTTTTCCGAGAACGAAAAACTTTTCAAGGCGCTGATAACTTTTATCGGGTGCTTCATAGTGATACTTTCAGGATTGAAGATTATGAAGACAAAGGTGCTGAACAACGGAAGGAACAGCGTTTCTGAAGAGCGTATTGAGGAGAAACTCGGCGAGGTTGAAAATAAACTCGACCACACGAGCCAGGAAATTTCTAAGATAATACACACGGACCTTCTTCAGAAAGAAGAGAACGGATGTTTCGGCGGATTCATAAGAGGAGCATTTCTATGCGTATCTTCCGTTACGATTCCCGCTTCCTGGTTCGCGATGACGAGTTACATGAAGAGTTACGGGATTATCGATTCAAGGTTCATAACGGGGTTAATGTATTCAATCGGCGTATTCACTGGCACGACTCTCTGGTTTTACACACTTGTAAAGTTGATATCTCTGAATTCGCACAAGGTAAGCCCCGCCGCGCTCGGGATGATAAACAAGGTTGTCGGCGTTATACTGATAGGTCTGGGAGTTTTTTTATTCTACAAGGCATTCGAATTTTTATTCATTCAAAACATCTGATTTCACGGCATGCAATCCGCTGAAGGAAAAAACAAGACGGAAGAATCCGTATGCCAGCATTGTCTCGGCAGCATAACCGTTCCGGAGGATTTATTCTTCTGTCCTGCCTGCGGGACGCCTTATCACGAGTACTGCTGGCGCAGGAATCACGGATGCGCCGTAATTAGTTGCTCGCAGAAGAACATACTTTTAAACCCGCTTTTCTCGCCCGCGATACCCGTGAGGGAACTGCTCGTTCACGTGGAATATCTGATGAACCTGAAAAAATACAGCGAGGCAATCAACGAATGCGTGCGCATACTCGGCGCGGACAAGGACAATACAGAGGCGAAGGCTCTTTACAACAGGGCGACGGCTCTTATAAACATAAAGATGAAGATATATGAAAGCGCCGATGATTCTTTCAGGAAGAAAGAATACAAGGCGTCCGCATTGTTTTATAAAGATTTCCTGAAATACTGCGACGAGGAGGAAAGCGAGTTCATTAGCACGCGGATAAAGTACATAGGGGAACTTCTTCCCGCGATGGAACGAAAGAGAAAAATCGTGAACGCGCTGTACGTTTCAATCGCGATTCTGATAGTGATTTCAGCGGCTTTCATCGCGTACAGGAATATATATCTGCGGGAGGATTTTGAGTTCGCGGAAATCGAACGTGAAGATGAAACCAGGAATCTCAGGGAAACTGAAACGCAGATTGGAAGGTACGAGAAATTCCTGATTAAATATCCGGACAGCAAATTCAGGGATAGGGCAAACGAAAAGATTTCCGCTTTATCGGAAAACCTCATAAAACAAATTTACGCTGATGACTGGAGAGTGTCGCTTGAGTACCTGAAAAAAATTAACACGAAAGAAAATCCCAAGACTTACAGCGACCTTTACAGGCTCATATATTCAACCGCGAGCAGCGAGTTCCAGCAGATAAAGAGAGAGGCGGCGAAACTTGACGGCCAGAAGAAATTTACGGAGGCAAGGGCGCAGGTGGAAAAAAATCTGGCGCTGATTGAAAATTTCAGGAACACCGAACTTGAACGCCAGCGGCAGCAACTCCTCGACGTGAAGAATCTTCTCAACAAGAAAATAAGTTATACCGCGAAGGTAAGAGACATCGAGAAGGAGATAAGCGAAAAAACAGATGAACTGAAAAAAATCGAGCCCGGACTCGGAACCGGGGATATCGTAATAATCGAAGGCAGGGTTGTTAAGAAGACCGACACCGGATACGTAATAAAGTCGCTCACGGATAAAAAATTGTACGCGGTTAAATCCGACGGACTCATATACGAGCCGGGCGAAGACGCGGCGATAACCGGCTACAAGAGAGGTAAGACCGAAATAAGGGACGACGCGGGAAATACGATGATACTGCCGACAATAGTCGTGCTTCCCGACAGGGTATCGGCCTTAGATTCCGATAAAAACAGTATATTACAAAGGTTGAATTACCTGAAAGAGCAGAAAGGAAAGATAGACAGCGTTTTAAAAATCGGTATTTAAGGGAATAAAGGCGGTATTTTTCCGAGACAGGGTTGGAGATTTGACGGCGGACATACCGAACGGACGGAATTCCAGTCCTTCAGATAATCGGAGAATTTTATTGATATATTAAAAAAATATATTGATTTAATTATTAAAAATCCCTAAATTTATCATTTGCCAAAAGAAATTTTGGGTAGGTAGCGAAGTGGTTAAACGCATCAGACTGTAAATCTGACGACTAATGTCTTCGGAGGTTCGAATCCTTCCCTACCCAC
>CAZOQR010000051.1:0-14162 GCA_964581915.1 uncultured Ignavibacteriaceae bacterium
TGGCAAGATTGCCTATCTGAATCTCGAGCACTGACTTTTCCCCTATCGGCAGAAGGGGCTTTGGAATTGCGTCAGTGAACGGTTTCAGCCTCGTGCCAAGACCGCCGGCGAGAATAACGGCTTTGTTCATACGTTATAAATATCGCTTTTATAAAATCCTGTGTTTTCTTTCAGCCAGTCGATGGTTTTTTCCAGTCCTTCCCTGAATCCTACGCTTGGTCTCCATCCTGTATTTTCTACAATCTTCCTGTTGTCGCACCAGAGTCTTTCCACCTCGCTTTTTTCCGGACGAATTCTGCTGTTATCCGTATCGGCTGTCAATTCGACATTCATGAGGGTCGATATTTCTGCGATGAGGTCCCTCACGCTTATCTCGAAATTATTGCCGATGTTGGTTACCTCTCCCGTAAGTTTACCGGACTTGAATATTGAAATGAATCCCGACACCGTATCTCCGACAAATGTGAAGTCCCGCGTCGGCGCGGTGTTGCCGATTTTCAATTTCAAGCCTTTAAGCGCCTGTATTATTATTGAAGGAATTACCGCTCTTGCAGACTGTCTGGGACCGTATGTATTGAAAGGTCTGACGACTTTCACCGGCGTGCCGAATGACAGGTAATAACTCAGCGCGAGATTGTCCGCGGCTATTTTCGAAGCGGAATAAGGAGATTGTCCGAACACGGGATGGTTCTCGTCAATAGGAACATACTTAGCTGTTCCGTACGTTTCGCTCGTTGAAGTAATAATTACATTTTCGAGATTCAGGTTCTTCGAAGACTCGAGCACGTTGTAAGTTCCTTCCACGTTTGTTTTGATGTACGCGAGCGGAGATACGTACGAATACGGAATTCCAATCAGAGCGGCGAGATGAAAAACGGAATCGCAACCCGACATCGCCTTATAAACGGAATCATAGTCCCTTATGTCGCCGCTTACAATTTCGATGTCGTTCCTGCACATCGAATGCTCAAGCCAGCCGCGGTTGTTAGCGGAATTGTACCTAACAAACGCTTTTACATCGTAGCCTTTTCCCGCGAGCGCTTCCGTCAATGCGGAACCTATAAAACCTCCCGCGCCTGTAACAAGAACCTTTGCCATAGTTGTTTGAAATAACTTTATCCGATTGAGTTTGGTTTTCTAAAATAACTACATTTTTCCTCAATTTAAACAACTTATAGTCTGATTTTGCAAAATGTTATAAGCGGAAGCAGGAATGCCCCGCGAAACGCGGTGCTAAAAACGGAAGTCGTCATTTCGCCTGTAAAACGATTTTTTTTCTTCATATATTATTGATGTATGAAACTGAATTTACGCGGTCTTAAACATTCGGCTTTAAAGGAAGAAATCGGAAAACTCGGCATTCCCGCTTTCAGGGCTGACCAGATTTTCGCTTCGGTTCACGGGAAACTCGCCCGTGAAATCGGGCGGATAAAAGGGCTGCCGAAAGAACTCGCGGATTATCTTTCATGCGTTTTCACGATTGAGACCCTCGAAAAAATCCTCACGACAACTTCAAAGGACAGAACTGAAAAATTCCTGTTCGGCGCGGGCGATACTGCGGGCAGAAAGGTTAAGGTTGAAAGCGTTCTTATAAAAGAGGAAGGAAGGAACACCGTCTGCGTCTCAACACAGGCGGGATGCAACGCCGGATGCGAGTTCTGCGCGACGGGAAAGATGGGGCTTTTAAGAAATCTTACCGCTGGCGAAATTGTTTCGCAGATATACGGAATAATTACCGAAACGGAAATAATCCCGTCGAACCTTGTCTTTATGGGAATGGGCGAGCCGTTCCTGAACTACGCGCCGCTGATGGACGCGCTCGAAATACTGACGGATAAAAAGGGGCTCGCTTTATCGTCGAGGAAAATCACCGTATCGACGGTCGGATTCGCGGGCAGGATAAAGAAGTTCGCCGACGACATCTCTGCGAATTCGAACCTGAGAAACATAAAACTCGCTCTTTCTCTTCACAGCACCGACAAAGGTTTCCGCGAAACGCTGATACCCGTATCGAAGAAGAACACCCTGCCTGAAATATACGACGAACTCGTGTATTTTTACAGAAAGACCGGCAACAAGGTAACGTATGAATACATTTATTTCGAGGGATTGAACGATACCGACAACGACGTCAGGAGGCTCGCGAAACTTCAGAGGATGATACCGAGCAATATCAATGTTATTCCTTTTCATCCCGTCGATTTCGAACTCAAGCCGCCGTTAGAAATTTTAAACAAGAAAATAAATGAAAAAATAATTCACGGCAAAGAAAAATATCTTTTAAATTCAAAAAATTTATTGGATTTTATTGCACGCCTTAAGAAAGAAAAGGTTACTGTCAACCTGAGAAGCAGCAGCGGCGTGGACATAAATGCCGCCTGCGGTCAGCTCGCAGTCAAGAATTAATCTCAATTTTATCTTATGCATCACATAATAATTTTCGGTCCTCCGGGAGTCGGAAAGGGCACGCAGTCGCTGCTCATCGCCGAAAAATACAACCTGTTCCACCTGTCAACGGGCGAATACCTCAGAAAAGCAATCGACGAAGAAACCGAACTCGGCAAGAAAGCAAAGGACATAGTTGAAAAAGGCGGTCTCGTTCCCGACGACATTATGACCGGCATCGTTATTCAGGCGTTGAAAGACAATGCGGGAGGGAAAGACGGTTTCATACTCGACGGCTTTCCGAGAACACTCGACCAGGCAAAAGCGCTCGACAAAATTTTCGGAGAAATGAAAATCGGCGGCACGGAGATACTGTACCTTAAAGCCGATGAGGAGGAACTTGTCAGCAGGCTGCTCAAGCGGGGAAGGAAAGACGACACCGAAGAAATCATAAGGCGAAGGCTCAGGATATACATAGAAACAACCGAGCCGATAATAGAATATTACGGCAGTACGGGACAGGTAATCGAGATATACGGAGTCGGCGCTGTAGATGAAATATTCGGGCGTATTTGTGAAAAACTGGGCTGAAAATACGTTTTTTCTTAAGCAATACAGTATTTACTTGATTGTATTTTATTTAAAATAAGGTTATTTTGAAAATTTAAAATACGCAAAATATATGGCAGCGAAAATTAAATCTACGGAACTTCAGGACAAAGGAATCGTGATACTTGAACCTAAAGGCAGTTTCGTCGGCGGCGATGAAACGGAAGACCTTAAATTCGCGATTAAGGAATTCGCGGAAAAAGGCAACAAGAAACTCGTAATTGATCTCGGTGACGTTATGTACCTCAACAGCACCGCCCTCGGAGTCCTGATTTCATCCCACGCTAACTACAAGAAGCGCGAAGGAGAAATTAAACTCGCCAGACTGAACAAGAATCTGGAAAATCTTTTCGTTATCACAAAATTGTCATTAATTTTTGATTGCTACGGCTCTAAAGAAGAAGCAATCGCAAATTTTTAAAAATATATTCAAACTAATATTAAACTAATTAAACCAAAGAAATTGGAGGTTAAAACTCAATGAAGAAATCCGGATTATTCACGACTATACTCATAATCGTGGCATTCGTAGTCGCACTGGTACTGTACATATTTGTATTGGGAAATCCAGCGAACTTTAAGAACCCGGAAAAGACCACGCCTGCTAACCTGTTGGGTGCTGTTTATCTTGGCGGTGTTATCGTGCCTATTCTTATCACGATAAGTATTATGGTTATTACCTATACCATCGAAAGAATGCTTTCTCTCGGCAAGGCAAAAGGTAAAGGTAAGATTGAAGATTTTCTTAAGAAGATTCAAATTTCCCTTAAGGAAGGCAACATCGACGAGGCAATCGCTCTCTGCGACAAGCAGAAAGGCTCGATAGCGAACATCCTGAAGCAGGGTCTTGAAAGATATCAGGTTCTTGTAACTGACAAGAGCATGGACGCGGAAAGAAAGTTAGAAGAAGTCAAGAATGCCATCGAAGAGGCTATGGGTCTTGAACTTCCGTTACTGAACACTAACCTTCCGGCGCTCGCTACTATCGCGTCGGTATCGGTACTCGTCGGTCTTTTCGGAACGGTACTCGGAATGATTCGTTCGTTCCAGGCTCTCGCCACGGCGGGCACACCTAACGCGGCTGAACTTTCCTCGGGTATTTCCGAAGCTCTTATCAACACGGCGCTCGGTCTGTTCGGCGCTATTGTCGGAACGATTTCGTACAACTTCTTCCTTACAAAGGTTGGAGGCATAACATATATGATTGACGAAGCTACATACAACATTCTTTCAATCATTGCTTTAAAGTCAAAATAATTTGATTTCGGTTGAACTTTTAAAAACTCTTAAAAAAACAAATGAGAAAAGTTAGAGAAATAAAGAAACCCGACATCAAAATTGACATGACCCCTATGGTGGACGTCATCATGCTTTTGCTGACGTTCTTTATGTTAACAGCAACATTCAGGGCGGCGGAATCCGAAGCCGTTGAGGTTGCTCTTCCGCAGTCTATTTATTCTGACCCCGATAACAAGATGAGGGAATCCGATGTTATGACATTATCTCTGACAAAAGACGGCGACATTTTTGTCGACGTTGACAACTATAAAATCAGAGAGAAAATCTTCGGCGACCAGTTTGCAATCGGTCTGTACCATCCCGATTCAACGTCTCAGAGCACCGTAATGCAGACGGGAAAGGCGGGCGACAAGGAAATCAAGAGAAAAGTTGTCGTGATGAACAAGGCGCAGTTCGATAAGGTGCTCGTTGACCTGAAAAATTCTCTGAGAAGCGTAACGGGAAACAAATCGGCGTCGTTCCAGGTCGTCGTCAAAGGCGATAAGGACGTGAGTTACGGCGTGTTCGAGGATCTGATGGCGTCTCTTCACGAATCCGACAATAAGATTTTCTCGCTCGTTACGATGATAAAATCGGATAGTAAAAAGGAATAAATAAATTTTGTTAACTAAAATCACAGGAGTTTAATATGGCTGGTGGCGGTTTTGATGCCCCGGAAGTGGCCCAAGGAAAAGGTAATAAGCACAAAAAGTCCAAAGCGGCAGGAGTGCGCATTGACATGACACCCATGGTGGACGTCATTATGCTTCTGCTCACGTTCTTCATGCTTACAACAACCCTCTCCGCACCGCAGTTGATGAAAGTTTCGCTCCCTAAAGGCGACATCAAGGATAAGGTCAAGGTAGATATGGGCAACGTCCTGTACGTACGCGTCTCCGATAAAGGAAATATTTATTTCGCGCAGGGACGTTCTGACGGCTCCGAATCTGAAATGAAAAAAGTCGAAGTTAAAAACATAGCGACGGAACTTGAAAAAATTTACGCGGTAAACAATAATCTGCTCCTTCTCCTAAAGTTCGACAGAAAGATGAAATATAACGTCATGTCGGACGTGTTCGATGAAATATCCAGAGCAAAAATAGATAGAAGATACGCGTTCTTGAAAATGGAGGACGCTGACCTGCAGAAAATTGTGGCTGCCGGTGGTTAATCAATAAAGTATCAAAAGCAAAGCGGTCAGAAGCGAGTTCTGGCCGCTTTTTTTATTGTTACTTTTACATTTAATATATTGCTCAAATTTAGCAAATTAGTCAAAATTATTCGTTTAAATTGAAAAGACTCTTTTTCATCTTTTGCGCTCTGCTTTTTCTCGGCAATTCGCTGTTTTCTCAGGACGAGCCGTCGAGAAGGCTGAGCGATAATCCGACTTCTCTGAAAAAATATGTCGTTGACGAAACCGGAACTCTCACTCAATCGGAAATTAATCTGCTCCTGAAAAAACTGCAGGACTTTGACAAGGAAACCTCGACGCAGATTGTGGTTTATATGGTCGAATCCCTTAACGGGGAATCTCTCGAGGACGTGTCTGTCAGAATCGCCGAGGCGAACAAAATCGGGAGGAAAGACAGGAATAACGGAGTTCTGCTTTTCATAGCGAAGGGTGACAAGAAACTGAGAATTGAAGTGGGTTACGGGCTCGAAGGAGTACTTACGGACGCGGTTTCCTCGAAGATAATAAGAAGCAACATATCGCCATATTTCAGGAACAACCTTTATTACGATGGTATAAACGGCGGCGTGGACGCGATAATCGCCGTCGCGAAAGGCGAATATACGAACGACAAGTCTTCCAAAAAACAAAAAAACGACACGGGTCTGATGTGTTTCGGAATTCCGATATTCGTTCTGCTTGTATTCGGACTTATATTTTTCAGCATATTCATGTCGATAATCCGCAGAATTTTCGGATGGAATAAACGCTTCTACACGGGCGGAAAAGGCTGGGGAGGCGGCGGTTTCTTCGGAGGAGGAGGAGGCTTCTTCGGCGGAAGCGGAAGCAGCGGAGGATTCGGCGGCTTCTCCGGCGGAGGAGGCTCCTTCGGAGGCGGAGGCGCCAGCGGTAGTTGGTAATCAAATTTAATTACTTATTATGCCAAAAAACATTTTGCTAAAATACCTGTCAGATTCCGATTTGACGGAAATCAAAGAGCACATAGCCGAAACGGAAAAATCCACTTCGGGCGAAATTAGAATCTGCTTCCGTATGAAAAGAGGATGGGCGGAGAAAAGAAAGTCGTCCCGCGAACTTGCCGTTAAGGAATTCCATAAACTGGGAATGCAAGGCACGAAGGATAAAACAGGTGTGCTCGTTTACATACTCTTCGGCGAAAAGATATTCGAAATTGTAGCCGACACAGGAATAAACTCGAAAATCAGCGAAGCCGGATGGGAGATAATTAAGAATCACCTCTCTACTGAATTCGGCAGGGAAAAATACCAGGAGGGTTTAATCAACGCGCTTGACGAGATAAAAGGCGTGCTGATTGAACACTTCCCCGTCAGCGAGAAAGATACGAACGAACTTTCAAACGACATCGTCATTAAGTGAAATTGAAATTAGCCGCGAATATATTATTGTTCCTGATTTTTATTGGCGCGGCGAGCGCGCAGAACGACACCGCTGCGCTGAATGATACGGCAAAGTCATTCCTTCCCGATACTTCCAAATTCGCCAAATCGGATATTGACGAAGTAATCAATTACTCCGCTTACGATTCCGTTGTTTTTGAACTCGCGACCAACAAGATGCGGCTTTATAACAACGCCGAAGTCGTTTACAAGGATTTGAAACTCAATTCGGGAATCATAATACTCGACAGGGAATCGCAGATTCTCGATGCCGTGGGACTGGAAAAGGATTCGGCAGGCGCCGTTCAATACGTCCAGTTGCCGCTGATGTTTCAGGGAAGCGAAAAATACGAAGGCTCAAAACTTACCTACAGTTTCAGGACTCAGAAGGGCACAATCTCGTACGGTTATTCGGACGCCGACGTCGGATATTATTTCGGAGAGAAAATCAAGAAAGTCACGCCCGAGATTTACTTCATCAAGAACGGATTGTACACGACATCGACCGATAAGGTTGACCCCGAGTATTATTTCTACTCGCCTAAGATGAAATTAATTCCTAAGGATAAAATAATCGCGCAGTCGGTGTTCCTGTACATAGAAGGAGTTCCCGTGTTCTGGATCCCTTATGTCGTGCTTCCTAACAGAACGGGACGCTCATCGGGATTGATTATCCCGAAATACGGTCAGGACGCCACGTACGGCTTTTACCTCGCGAACGCGGGTTACTTCTGGGCGATAAACGACTATACCGACCTGACTCTGAAGGCGACGGCTTTCACGAAGGGAAGATATGATTTCAGTTCACGTTTCAGGTACGTGAAAAAATATCTTTTCGACGGAAGCATCGAAGGCGGATATTCTTTGATTAACAGCGGGGAAGAGACGGACGTGAACAAGCGCGTATCCGACCAGTGGATTCTCAACTGGGTGCATAACCAGAGACTCAATCCAACGACAACACTTGCGGGGAATTTAACGTTCATAAGCGGAAAGGATTACTACCAGAACTCCACAAATTCCCTTCCCGACCTGCTGAGGCAGAACGTGGTATCGAATCTTACTTTCTCGAAATACTGGGAAGAATCCCCGTTCTCGCTCTCACTGAACTATTACCGCGACCAGAACCTTCAGACGGGCGACCTGAACGAGAAACTTCCGTCGCTGAGTTTCAACTTGTCGGAGACTTATCCTTTCAGGAAGGACGCCGTATCGTCAAGTCAGAAATTGTACGAGTTCATATCTTATTCATACAGCGGCAGTTTCCTGAATAACAGAACGAAGGTATCTACAGTAAACAACGGCGAACTTGCTTCTAACATCGGAGCGATGCACAGGATTAACCTGAACTTTTCGCCGTCCTTCAAGTACTTCAACATAAAGCCGTTCTTTTATTACACGGAAATCTGGTACAACAAGTACATCGAGCGATACCTGAATTCCTCTGACAGCCTCATAACAGACGAGCGAAACGCGATAAAGATGGTAAGGTATTTCAGCACGGGTATTTCCCTGAACACGAAATTAATCGGAATATTCACTCCGAAAATGTTCAACGTGACGGGCATTAAGCACACGTTAACCCCGTCCGTAACGTATAATTTCACGCCTGACTTTTCGAGCCCGGGCTGGGGCTATTACAGAACGTACACTGACCAGTACGGGAGGGAAATAAAATATTCGATTTACGATGGCCGCGTATTCGGCACCGCGCCCGCGGGTGAAACGCAGTCGATATCTTTTGCGCTGAACAATCTGTTCGAGATGAAGACACGCCAGAACGATACCACGGAGAACAAGTTTCAACTTTTTAATTTAAACGCGAGCGTCAACTATAACTTTGCCGCGGATTCGCTGAAATGGTCGGAGATTTTCACAGACTTCAGGACTCAGATAGGAGGACTTTTGAACATAGGCGGAAGCGCATCTTTCAACCTGTATGAGTTCGACCCGGAGGGCGGCAGGCGCGTAAATAAGTTTTTACTCGATGAAAAAGGCAAACTCGCCGAACTCTCTTACTTCAGCGTGAACCTGTCGAGCGCGTTTAGTTTCGGACTCGGCAGTAATTCCGGAACCGCCGTGAACGATTCGACAGAGAAGAACGACAAGGGATACAGGTCGCCTTTCGAGGAACCGCAACTGAACGTACCCGTATCGGGAAGCCTGAATTATAACTTCACCGAAAACCGTCAGAATCCGTACAACATATTGAAATCATCCAACGTTAGCGGAAGCCTTAACATAAACCCTACTCCGAAATGGAGATTTTCATTCACTACAAGTTACGACATCCTGAACAAGCGCATATCAGCGCCATACATAACGGCATACAGGGATTTGAATTCGTGGGAAATTAATTTCAACTGGTATCCGCTTGGAGTTTACAGGGGATTCTTCTTTGAAGTGCGGATAAAAGCGCCGTCATTAAACGACATAAAAGTTACAAAGCAAACAAACACGAGGGGTGTATATCAATGATAGAGTTTAAAAAATATTCGGGAGCGGGCAACACTTTTCTGATGGTAAACAATCTTGACGGAAGCGTTACGGAGAGAAGAAAAGTCGTGCTTGATTTGATGAAGAGGAACAGCGGGTTCGACGGTGTTATCTTCGTGGAAGAATCATCCATTGCCGATTATCATATGAACTATTACAACCGTGACGGAACGGGTGACGCGCTTTGCGGAAACGGGCTCAGGTGCACGGCGAAATATATTCTGGATGAAGTCATAAGCAATAAGCGGATTATGACGCTTGAGGCAGTGAGAAAAATATTCGACTGTGAATTTTGTTTCGACGGTCAGATAAAGGTTGGTTTTCCTCCGCCCGCTAAAATGAAGTTCAATTTCAAACTAAAGGTGCAGTTCGGAGAATGGTGGCAAATGCTTAACGCTTCCTATGTTGATGTCGGCTCGCCTCACATTGTCGTTTTCATTGACGAAATTGAGCGGCCCGCGATAAAATCTCTTAAAGAAATTCCGATTGACGACTGGGGAAGAAACCTGCGCATGCATAAGGATTTAATGCCCGACGGAGCAAACGTAAATTTCGTAAAAGTTATTTCAGACAACGAAATCTCGATTCGCAGTTTCGAGCGCGGAGTCGAAGCGGAAACAAGAGCCTGCGGCACCGGCGCGATTTCATCGGCAGTCACCTGCCTTGCATCCCGTAATATGAAAGAAACAATGAAAGTATTAACCACATCGGGAGAATATCTCACAGTAGGAATACAAATTGTAGAAAGTGAAATAAGGAAAATTACATTAAAAGGAAACGCAACTTCATTTTGATTTTTTCTCATTTTCAGTTTAATGAGTTGAGAAATACTTAAACGATGAAAGCCTGCGTAGCAGTTGAAATCTTGGTAGAACAAGAATTAATGAAACAATTTAGTCCGCGTAACATACGACATAATAAATTATCAATTAATATTTTAGAGCATTATATCATCTGCTTCGCAGGTTAATAATAATTCTAATCATCATTCCTACGAAATTTCATCTGCTACGCAGACTATTTTAAAATCCACCTTCCTCAAATCCCAGCTTGGTAAGACTAAAAAACCAACTCCTTCCTCAAACTCCAGATGGAGAAGGCAATAGTTGAGTTTTTTAAAGCGACTGTGAGCATCAAGGAGAAATTATTGTGTTTTATATTTGATATAGAAAAGAAGTTTTTTAAATTTATACTCAATTGAATACTTTGTTGTCTTTGAAAACTATTTGTTTGGATTATTAGAGAAATTGTACCTCATAATAAGAGAAAAAGAATTTTCAGTGATATTTGTTTTATAGTTTCAGAAGAAGATTATTATTTTAAAAATTAAAATCTGAAAACAATTGGAGAATAAGAAAACACTGCTATACAAAGAAACGGATAAAGTGTTTCTTTACCTTTTTAATCGAAAAAATATAACTACAACTAAAATCTCATTTGTTAAAGAATGAATATTAAACCTATATTGATTATTATTTTGATGTCTTTATTTTCCGTTATCGGGTATTCTCAATTCGTTCCTTGGTATAGGGTGTGGAACTCTGGAGACAGAAATTCAACCGGTAAAATAGTAGTTCAGACTTATGATAGCGGGTATGCTATATTATCTAAGGTATCTTTATATGCCGTAGGAGATATGTGCTATAAATTGGTGAAGTATGATAAAAATGGTAATTTTCTTTTTGCTAATCTTATAGCCGACACTATTGATACTTATAGACGTATTTTTGAATTCAAACAGACTTCAGATAGCGGATTTATATTTATAGGTTGTTCTAATGGACCACTTCTCATAAAAACAGATAAATTTGGTAATGTAATATGGCAGAAGAAATATGCAAATTTTGGTTCGTATTCACAATTTTGGAATGCTAATTTAACGAATGACAAAGGATATATAGGCTGCGGCTCATACTCAAGTTATAATCCTCCCGGGGAAGTAGCCATCGTAGTTAAAACCGATTCACTCGGAAATATTCAATGGCAAAAACTATTTACGGATTCATTAATAAACTCTTTTGGAGATATATTTCAAGATTCATTATCTAATTATTATGTATCAGGAGGTATATATAATAGTACAAATAGGCCTTGGGGAATCATAAAAAAACTCGATTCAAGCGGCAATCAAATTTGGCATTCGATTTATTCACCTAATACTTATGGTGCTTATGGCTCTTATATGCTTTATTCTGATAGAAATAAGATAATAATAAGTGGGTTAAATATATTAAATGACCAACCCATACTTGCAAAATTGGATACATCAGGGAATGTAAAATGGGTTAAGAATTACTCTTTTCCCCAATTTAATTATGCCTGTATGGATAATTTTAATAATATAGTAATTACGGGATATTATGCGCCGGGAGGATATTTTCCAACAATTGGGCTAATTAAAATTGATACTTCAGGAAATTTAATTGATTCAACGTCAGTTCAGTATTCATGGTATGACGCAATACACTCTAATTGTATAAAATCGACTTACGACTTAAATTATATTATATGTGGAGATGTATCAACAAGAGATTCTTTATATAATTCACATTCAAAATTGCTAATATTAAAAATAGACACTGCTTTTAACTCTCCAATTATAAATTATATTGGAACAAATTCAATACAATTAGTAGATAAATTAATATTAGAACAAAATTACCCAAATCCATTTAATTCGTCAACCATAATTAAATTTTCAATACCCGACAATGAGTCTATTTTTGTTAATATATATGATATAATTGGAAGGACAGTTTTTACTTATAAAAAAAATGTAAAAGTTGGAACGAATGAAATAAGAATAGATTTTACTAACTTAAATTTAAGTAGCGGTATTTATTATTT
This sequence comes from uncultured Ignavibacteriaceae bacterium, assembly GCA_964581915.1. GTDB lineage: Bacteria > Bacteroidota > Ignavibacteria > Tepidaquicellales > Tepidaquicellaceae > CAIKZJ01. Next base: position 12,205 of record CAZOQR010000051.1, read on the forward strand.
CAGTCTTAGAACTAAAAGAGATTTAAAAACTATAAAACTGCTTTACTTAAAATAACAATTTATAATATTATATTTTTCAACTATGAAAAAGTTAATAGGAATAATATTTATTTTGCTGATTGCTCTTGTAGCTAGCAAAAATGCTCTATCTCAATTTATTGACCAGGGCGAATTAATGCTCGTGAATAATACGGGCATTAACGGATATGCGATAACAGTTGACGTATATCCGGTAGGCGCCATTTTTAATGGTGTTGACCAATATGCGTTTAAAGCTGTAAATGCAATTCCCGGATATAGCCCTAATATTTGGGGAATATATCATAAAACTTTATCTAATGACTTAAACCAAGAGTGGTTTGTCAATGGGAACTTTGACGGAACACAGCAATATGACGGTTGCAAATATTCATTCGGTTATGGGAAATACAGGATGGATTTCTACAGCGGCACCACAAAAGAATTTACATGTGACATTGATTTCAGTGATGCTAATTTCACTGGCGTCTCTACCGCTAATTATTATCAGCAGATGAGGATAGATTATTACGGAGCGAGTGATGTTCGGTTCCAATACTACGGAACCGGTACATCACAGGTATCCGTTGTAAATAATGGTGCTATCAAGATTTGGGAGCAGCTCGGGACTCCCAACACTGCAAAAGTCCCGAATAAAGGAGACTTTACGGATTATTCTGAAAGTGCTTCACTATTTCACAACTACCCACTCGACGCAACACAAAGTGGGTTTTTCAAACATCTGAATCCTGAGAGCGTTGGAATGAACTTGAATATAACCCATTATGAAGTTTCTTTAAACTCCGAACACCCGGATATTATTTTTAGAAATTGTATATTTTCTTTAGCTGACGGGAAAACACTTAACGTAGAAAATGAATTGGATGTGCCATTAAAATTATCAATTTTGGGTCCTGAAGGGAAATTTATTTCAGGAGTCAACTCACTTGTTAATATACCCAATAAATTCTATATAATGATAGAAGAAGGAGCGAAGATAGAATCAAACGGAACAAATTTCATTAGCTCAACTGAGAATAATACGAATTATTTTATATGTCTTTATTCTCCGGGAAACTCATTTATTAGAAACTGTTCTTTCCTTGGAATTGGTAATTCTATTTATTCTCAAGATAATGGTTCTAATGATATTATAATCGAGAATAATTCTTTTAAAAAAAGTACTATTGGGTCAATACATATATTAAGAACAAATAATTTGCTTATTTCGAACAATAATTTTGATTTTGAAAGTTATACAGGGGGAGGAATATTGATTGACAATGGAGCTTGGGGTGAAGAAGAAAATAATAATTTCCCGAGCGAAGGTAGCATTAACATTATAGGGAATTATTTTCATAAAGGTTCTTTTCATATACAAATAATTGGGACAGTAGAACTGTCGAGAATTTTTATAGACAGAAATACTTTTTATGATTCACCACCTCCAGATTGTATACCAATATTTTTAGCTTTTACTATTGGTACTTTTTCGAATAATAACATTTATAGTCCTTATAACTATGGAATTAGTATTGTTAAATCTTCATTGGATTTAAAAACGAATTATATTAATAGTTCTTTAGATAATATATTAGATAATACAATTTCATATTTAAATTTCGCTCCAACTCAAACAAATAATGAATTAATTTGGACAGGTGGGCAAAACAATTTATTTTCATCGTCTGGAGGTAATATTCATAGTTCATTAAATTCTATGACGGGTTTTTACTATACGAATTATGGGCGTAATACTTTTGGAATTAATGAATATATCGATTATCATATAACAGGTTGGTTTCATGATCCGGGTTATGTATATTATACTTATCGTAATTGTTGGTATCTTGGAGAAGAAGCTTGTACACCGAATATTTCTGTATGGTATTATTGTGGTCCTTCTAACAATTGTTTTTATAATGTACAATACGATGACG
>CAZOQR010000052.1:0-14033 GCA_964581915.1 uncultured Ignavibacteriaceae bacterium
TTTTTAGTTTCCATGGCTGAAATATTAAGTTTATTACTTTTACTGTGAAAGACGGGGAATTGTTCCTGAAAAGGCGGATTCAAACAATTGAACGTACGTATTACGCATAAAAACGCGATATATCGTTCCGGGAAGAAGAAAACGCAGCGTGGAAAATTACTAAGAAGGGAAACATAAACCCCGCAGAGCAACGGGGTTTATGTTTAAACCGCTTATAATAAAAGATTATCTTAATTTCTTTTTATGACGATTCTTTCTTAATCTTTTTTTCCTCTTATGAGTTGACATTTTAGCCCTTTTTCTTTTTTTACCGCAAGGCATTAATAGTTTGCTCCTTTCGTTTATTTATTTTTTTGATAAATTTTCCTGAACTAATTTTTTAAATTCCTTAGAAACTTTAAATTTCGGGATGAATCTTCTGTCGAGTTGCAGAGTTTCACCCGTTTTCGGATTTCTCGCTTTCATCGGTTCCCTTACTACATTCTTGAAAGTGCCGAAACCTCTGATTTCAATCGAATCGTTGTTGCACAGGCAATCAATAACGATGCTAATAAAACCTTCGATTACAATCTCCGCTTCTTTCTTGCTGATGCCTGTTGCATCGGATATCTGCGCCGCTATTTGTGCTCTGGTCATAACTCTACCTTTCGAATTTATATTGCAATACGGGTTTGTTTAAGAATTCCGAACTAATTTCTTCTTTAATATCCTTCAACTGGCTGCCCGACATGCCTTCGAGAAAGAATTCAATAAAATTTCTTTTGTTTTTTTCCCTGACGATCGAGGGTTCACCATCGATCTTGGCAATCTGTCCTGCTATCCTGACGGCATCCTGAAAAGTGCCGAGTGAATCGACAAGTTTAAGGTCTTTAGCCTGTTTGCCGGTAAATACTCTTCCGTTAGCAATTTTCCTGAGTTCTTCCTTATCGATTTTCCTTTCGGTCGAGACGACATCAAGAAACTGCTCGTAAGAGTTATCGATAATCTCCTGAAAATACTCGAGGTCATCGCTGTTCATATCCCTGAACGGATTTCCGGAGTCTTTGAGTTTGCCGCTTTTAACGACATTTTCCTTGACTCCGAGTTTATCGGCGAGTTCCTTGAAATTCGTGAAAGTCGCGATAACGCCTATACTGCCCGTCAGGCTGCCGGGATTGGAGACGATCAATGAGCCTCCGCACGCAACGTAATATCCGCCGCTCGCGGCGATTGAGCCGAAAGACACTATGACGGGTTTGCCGGAGTCTCTTGTTTTTCTGACTTCCTCGTACATTTCCTGAGAGGCCGCGACGCCGCCGCCCGGCGAATTAACGTGAAGAACAATAGCCTTGATACTCTTGTCCTCGCGATACTTCTTGAACTGTCTCACTATAGATGACGGATCAATAATTGTAAAATCAAGTTCGACAACGGCTATCCTGTCGTTACCCGAACCTGACGTAACGTATTCGTAGGTTTTATCGCCCGTACCTGATACGGAGACAGCGAGAACGAGGAAAGCGATTCCGGAAAATATCAGGGCGATAATCACAAGCCCGATTAAAATTCCCCAGAACCATCTGCCGCTATTTGATTTTTGTCCGTTCATTATTTTATATTATTGAAGAGCATTCTTTTTTTTGAGCGCGTCCTCGGCTTTTTCCTTCATTCCTAATGCATCGTATGCGTTGAACAGAATCTCATAAGAATCTTTCAGAAGTTCTTTGGTCTTTGTTGCCGTGGTCAGATCCTCAAGATATTTAATCGCGCTGTTCAGGTAGGGAGAATATTCTGCCTTTGTCTTTCCGTCGGTAGCCATTTTTACCGCAATCTGGTAATTGGCGAATCCGAGATTGAACTGAGATGTTTCGTAATAAATATTATCTTTGGGGAGGAACTGAATCGTGAGAACTTTCTCAAAAATCGAAATCGCTTTATCGTATCTTTCAGCCTGTCTTTCTTTAATACCGACAGTGTAAAGTATTTTTGCGATCATCGTGGCGTCCTCTTTGCTTTTCGATTTATCGAGGATGCTCTGGTACAAAGCGAGGGCTTTATCGGTTTCGCCCATATAATTGTAAGCGTCCGCGATCAACTGATAACTTGAGATGCTGTCCGGAATAATGCTTGACGCCGCTTCGAAATTTCTGATAGCGTTGATGAACGATTTGTCCGCATTTTCCTTATCGTTTTTTCCGAGGGCTTTCGTTCCAAGGTTGAAATCGGAGATACCCGCGTTGAATTTATCAATCCAGAAAGATTTTATCTGAGTGCTGAAATCCTGAGAAATAGCGAGGCAATTCTTGAATGATTTTGCGGCTTCAGAAAATTTTTGAAGTTCAATCTGTGAATAACCGAGCATATACCACGCTTCGGCATCATTTTTATCTATCGCGAGACCTTTAGCAAGTTCGGTTTCCGCTTTCACCCAGTCCTTGCTGTTATAAGCAAGTTTGCCTGTAGTGGTTTCCGCGGGCGAGCATCCGGCTACGTAAATTGAGAATGCAATTATAAGTACGAATAACGATATAAATACATTAAAGGATTTCATAAAATATACTCCGAATAATTGTTAAAATTTTATAGTCCATAAATATAAATAAAATAAGATAGTTATTCAATTTAAGAATCCGTGCCTGCTTTTATTCCGAATTTACGTGCGCAACAAGCCCAAAAAGATACTTAACCGTTTAAACCTTGAAAAGAAAACATTTGTCTAATCAATAAAACAAAATAAACCATACAGAAATGAAGAAATTACAGGTAATAATCGTTCTATTAATTCTCGTGTTCGCGGGCAGCGTTTTTTCGCAGGACACTAAGACAAGAAAAAGCCCTGAGGAAAAGGCAAAAAGGATGACGGAAAGGCTAACAGACGCTGTAAATCTTGATGCCAGTCAGCAGAAATTAATTCAGGAATTGTACCTGAAGCATTTCGAAAAAATGCGCTCTTTAAGGGACGCGAACAAGGACAAGGATAAATCCGAATTAAAGCAGACGATAAAAGAGTACAGAACGGAATTAAGGAAGAGCATAGGCGAAGTTCTGACGGAAGAGCAGAAATCGATTCTCAAGCAAAAGATGAAAGAAAGAGAAGGCCGAAAGAAACGGCAAGACAACTAAATCACACATAGCATACAGGTCCCTCAACCTCCAAGAACCGGGCCGGGCCCGGTTTTTTTATGTTCGGGAATGAAAACATTCATTATAACTCTTTAATTAAGTTTTTTATTTTTCAATTTTTAGTTAGTTTTCAAAAATGCTGAAGAAATTTATAATATTAGCGATAATCGTCGCGGGAATTATATTGCTTTTCAACAATGTATTAATGCCGTTGTACGTGAAGCAGGCGTCGCTCGTGCAGGTGCCCGCGGTAACGGGGTTAACGTTTCTCGATGCCAAGAAAGTTCTCGAGGAATCGGGTCTTGACGTTAAGCAGGGGGATATAAAATACGACGAATCAAAGCCGATTGGCATAGTGCTTGACCAGAATCCCGCCAACGGGGAGCAGGTCAAGAAGGGAAGACGCGTTTATCTTACGATTTGCGGCGGCGAACAACTTGTAGAAGTTCCGAGATTAGTCGGCAAGACAGAGCGCGACGCGAGGTTCACGCTTGAACAGAGAAACCTCAAAGTTGGTGAAATCGTGAAGAAGTTCACGATAGAACAGCCTGAAGACGTCGTGGTCTCACAGATAATACAACCCGGAAGCAAGGTCAAGAAATCGACTAAGATTGATTTAATAATCAGCAACGGCGCGCTGCTGGGCGACATATTTATTCCTGACGTGATGGGAAAGAAACTGAACGACGCGAAAAAACTTATTGAAGAAAAGAAACTGAAGGTCGGAAAGATTACGTATCAGCCGAGCGATAACGAGCAGGGAACGGTTATAGACCAATATCCGAAGAAAGAAAAATCGGCGAAAGAAAATACTCCGGTTGACCTCATAATAGCGAAAAAGAAAGTCGAGAAAGATAAGGCAGTTGACGTTGAAGGCGACGTTGACCAGACAACTGACAAGAACAACAAGAAAGATAACGGGGAAAAGCCAAAGACGGAAACGGACAAGATAAAGAACAAGCCGGACCCGCAGAATCCGAAGGACAAGCCTAAGGAGAAGACTACGGAAAAGGGCGCTGACACGAAAGAGAAAAACGAAAAGCCAAAAGAGAAGACAAAAGATAAACCGGAGACAAAATAATCATGAAAAAAATATGTCCATCAATTCTCTCCGCTGATTTCGGAAAACTCGCGGATGAGATAAAAAGGGTTGAATCGGCGGGAGCCGACATAATACACTGCGATATAATGGACGGTCATTTTGTCCCGAACCTTACGTTCGGACCCGACATCGTATCCAAGGTGAACGAAATCACGAATCTTCCGCTTGACGTTCATCTTATGATAAACAATCCCGAGAAGTTCATCGAAGCGTTTCAGAAAGCGGGAGCAGATTACATTTCAGTACATCTTGAAAACAATTATCACCTTAACCGCCTGCTCAACAGGATTAAGGACTTTAAAGTAAACGCGGGTGTTGCGATAAATCCTTCTACGCCTGTCAAAGCGCTTGAATACGTTCTCGAGTACGCGGATTTTGTTCTCGTGATGAGCGTCAATCCCGGGTTCGGCGGACAGAAATTCGTCTCGAATTCCCTGAATAAAGTCAGGGAGTTGAAAGAAATCATTGTAAAGAATAATTACAAGTGTCTAATTGAAATCGACGGAGGAATAGGTCCGTCGAACATAAAAGAAGCATCGGACGCGGGTGTTGACCTGTTCGTCTGCGGGGCGTCGGTTTTCAAATCAGGAGATGCCGGGAAATCAATCGAGGGGATGAAAAAAATTATTCAGGGATGAAGAACGTTTACTTCAACAGGGATATTCTCGAAGCCGAAAAGGAAATTATCGGTCGCACGGGAATTTCTTCTACCGTACTGATGGAAAACGCCGGAAGGAACGCATCCGAAATCATAGCCGAGTTTTACTGCATGGAAAACTGCACGGGCGTTTTAATAGTCTGCGGCAGGGGCAACAACGCGGGTGACGGTTTCGTCATAGCAAGGCATCTTCGAAACAAGGGAATTCCGGTAGTCGTGTTCACGCTGAATTCACCCGATGAACTGCGGGGAGACGCGTTGAAAAATTATGAAATAATCGCGGGGATGAAAGACAGGGGTCTCGAGATATCGGGCGACCCGTCATTGCTTGAAAGACCCGACACTGGAAAATTAATTATAGTAGATGCCGTTTACGGAATCGGTTTCAGGAATAAACTCGACGCAAAAGCCGAAGAGACGTTCGGGAAAATACGCAGGCTTAAAAATAAATTTACCGTCGCAGTGGATATCGTTTCGGGGCTGGAGAATTACCTTAACGCGAACAAGTGCCTGAAGGCAGACGTTACCGTGTCGATGGGAGTAAAGAAATTCGAAACGATGTTCTACGACGGGAGAAGGCTGTCGGGCGAAATCAGAATCGCCGACATAGGCCTGCCTGAAGCGCTGTTCAGCGAGTACAACACTAAAAGGATTTTTGAAATTGAGAAGCGGGACGCCGCGGAAGGCTTTAAGGCGAGAGACATCAACTCTAACAAGTACTCGAACGGAAAATTATACGCTCTCGCGGGCAGCGAGGGGTTTTCGGGAGCGGCTTACCTTTGCGCCCAATCCGCTATAAGAACGGGAAGCGGCGCTGTAATTCTGGGACTGCCGAAAGGGTTGAATAAGATAATGGAACTCAAGACCCCTGAAGTAATAACGCAGCCTCTCGAAAAAGAAAATTATTTAGACAACGAATCACTCGACAAGATTAAACTGAAAGTAGACTGGTGCGATACATTGCTGATAGGTCCCGGAATAGGGCGGAACAGCGACACGTTATCACTCGCGCGGAATCTTGTTAAGAACAGCGATAAGGGTGTTGTTATTGACGCGGACGGAATATTCGCGTTCAGGGGATATACGGATTATCTGAAAAAGAAGGAGAGGAGAATTATTCTGACGCCTCATTTCGGCGAGTTCGCAAATCTGCTCGGCATAACGACGGACGAATTGAAGAAAGATTTTTTTCCCTTGTCGAAAAAGTTCGCGTCGGAGAACAATCTCGTGCTTGTATTAAAGAATTCGCCTACGGTAATAACCGACGGCGAGTCATTTTATATAAATTCAAGCGGCAGGGAGAATCTTGCCACGATAGGCAGCGGCGACGTTTTATCGGGAATCATCGCTTCGCTGTATTCGCAGAGCGGCGACCCGTTAAAGAGCGCCATATCGGGGGCGTATCTGCACGGTCTTTGCGGAGACGCTCTGTACGATGAATACGGAAGCAGCGGCACGATAGCGTCGGATTTAATAGATTTGATTCCAAAAATCAAATCTGAACTTGAATGACGGCAGCGGGGTTTTTGAAATATCATCTGCCTTTCTGGTTCTGGGCGGCTTTGATTTTTATTATGTCTTCGATTCCAGGGGACAAACTTCCGGATAAGACATTCGAGTTAAGCGACAAGGTGATACATTTTATAGTGTATCTGATACTTTATGTAACGGCATCGTATTCATTTTACAAGCAGAACAAGTTCGGTCTGCTGAAGAAGCATTTTTACGTATCGGGACTGATACTTGCGGTATTGTACGGAATATCGGACGAAATCCATCAGTATTTTGTTCCGATGCGCTCGTGCGAGTTTTTGGATTTGATTGCTGACACGGCGGGAGCGGCTGCCGGAATGCTTGTCGTGTATTTTACTTTTTATAAACGAAAAACTATTTGCAGTATTAAAAATGATTAAAACCACAGAGCTGCTGTATGTCATACCGATGCTGATAGCAGCATCGTCGGCAATTATCGCTTTGTTCGCGGGAATAATCTTCAGGAAATCGAGGATTCCGGTTTACGTATTTTCGCTTGCCGCCACGGCAGCCGCGTTAACAGCGGCATTTTTGAATATAAGCAAAGACGTCATTATATTTAATGAATTGCTTAGAGTCAATCCGTTAAGCAGCGCTTTCGCCATTACTGCCATGACAGGAATGCTGATTACTTTTCTCGCGTCTTACGATTATCTTGACAGGTTAGGGATCAATTACGGGGAATATTATTCTCTGCTTCTTTTCGCTCTGCTGGGAATGCTAATAATGATACACGGAAACGACATGCTCGTCGTTTTTCTCGGGCTGGAAACGATGTCATTTTGCTTTTACATACTCTCGGGAATGATGCGAAACAGGATGAAATCCAACGAAAGCGCGATGAAATATTTCCTGCTCGGAGCTTTCATGACGGGTTTTCTGCTGTACGGGGTATCGCTCATATACGGAGTCACCGGAAGCACCAACATAGGAAAGATATTCGCGTCATTCGCGAATTACAAGAGCGCGGTTTTTCTCACCGGCATTAGTTTGTTCATTATAGGTTTTTTCTTCAAGTTAGGGATTTTTCCATTTCAGATGTGGATACCCGACGTTTACGAGGGCGCGCCGACAGTAGTGTCAGGTATGATGGCGGCTGCGGGAAAGGTATCGGCGGTCTGCGTGCTCGTCAATGTTTTCTCTTACATGAACTTCTCCGAATACAGGCTTTTGTTCGCGATACTCGCGACACTGACGATGCTGTACGGAAACATAGCGGCGCTTACTCAGACGAACCTGAAGAGACTGCTCGCTTATTCCTCGATTGCAAGCGCGGGTTACATACTTGTCGGTTTCACAGCGATGGACGATTTCGCGTACAGGGGCATATCTTTTTATCTTCTGGCGTACGTGTTCATGCAGTTGGGCGCATTCATAGTCGTATCGGCGTACGAAAAATCGACTGATGATGGCAAGGATTTCGCGAACGTAACGTTTGAAGATTACAAGGGACTTGCGAAGAAGAGTCCTTTCGCAGCGGTAATAATGACGATATTTCTGTTCTCACTCGCAGGAATACCGCCTCTGGCGGGATTCTGGGGCAAGTATTATCTTTTCTACGCGGCAATAAAGCAGAATCTTATCTGGCTGTCAATAGTCGCGATACTTTTGAGCGTCGTATCGGTTTATTATTACCTGAAGGTGATAGTTTACATGTGGTTTCACGACGCGGTTGAAGCAGAAGGGGAATCGCGTGTAGTAATAAAGCCGCTCGTTACAGCGTCTCTGATTATATCCCTGCTGGGCACACTGCTGTTCGGATTTTATCCGCAGTTGTTCTTTAGTTTATTCGGTTTTGTTATAAAATGAAATGATACTATTATTCATACTCAACATATTGATATCTCAGTCAGACAGCCTGCTTTTAAAAACGGGTGAAGCGGGAGATTTTACGAACGCGGTCTCGATGACATCTGACGGCAAGGGTATGATATACGTGCTTGATTCAGACGCTAACGAAATAATTAAACTGGACGGCAGCCTTAAAATCGAGAAGAGAGCGGGCAGGAAGGGCTGGAGCAACGGGGAATTCGATTCGCCGACATCAATCGACGGGTCGTCGGGACTTGACATATACGTATCGGACGGCAGGAATTACAGGCTGCAGAGGTTTGACCTGAATCTCGGATACGTTGGGACGATAATGACTGAATACGAAACTTATCCCGAGAACCTGAAATTCAAGACGCCCTTATCATCGGTTTATGTAAATCCATACATATACGTGATAGACGGAGAGAATAACAGGGTTGTAGCGTATCAAAGCCTTTATCAGAATACAGCGGTGCCTGTGTTTTCATTCGGAGGATTCCAGTCTGCTCAGAAGCCTCTCGTAAATCCGACGAAAATAGTCAGAGACGGCTACAACAACATATACATACTCGACCGAAAGCAGAACGCGGTTTTGAAATACGACAACTTCGGCAATTACATAAGCATAATTGAAAGTCAAACGGTTTATTCCATAGCGGTTTATAATAATTTATTATACATTCTTGACGGAAACAAACTGCTTGTTTACGAGTCAAGAAGAAGCGGTTTCACGGGAAGCATACTCTTCGCGGAAAAAATTGAACCCGAAAAGATTAAGGATATATTAGTGCTTAATTCCGGGAAGTTCTATCTTCTGGAGAAGAACAAAATATCCGAATATTCATTAAAATAAAAAACAACAACAATCATGGCGAGAGCATTGAACAAAGTTCTATTAATCGGTTATCTTGGAAAAGATCCCGAAGTGAAGTACACTGAAAAGGGGGACGCGTACTGCAAGTTTTCGCTCGCGACTACGGAGACATTCAGGAACAGCGAGGGCAAGGAAATAGACAGGACGGAATGGCATTACATCACCGTCTGGAGGAAACTTGCCGAGATTTGCGGACAGTATCTGAAGAAGGGCAGCAGGATATACATGGAAGGCAGGATACGAACATACATCGACCCGAAGGACGCGACGAAGAAATACACAGGCGTAGAAATGACTGAAATGATGATGCTTGACGCAAAGCGGGAGCAGAACTCCGGCGCCCAGGAAACAACGGGGCAAATCAAGGAGGACTCCGGCTCTAACGACGATTTACCATTTTAGCAATATCAAATAATGACGTTTCCGAACATATTGTCGGTACTCAGAATAATTCTGTCACCGGTTTTCATGGTATTATTCTTATCGGATGATATCATCAGCAGGCGGATATCGTTTGCCGTGTTTTTCATAGCGGTGCTAACAGACTGGTATGACGGCTGGCATGCGAGGAAATACAAGTCGGTGACGAATTTCGGCATTTTCATAGACCCGCTGGCGGATAAAATTCTAACGTCATTCGCGTTCGGACTTTTCACCGTAATGGGATTCATGCCTGTCTGGATGCTCGTAATAATCGTTTTGAGGGACATTGTCGTGACGGTTATTCGTTCATACGACGAATACAGGGGAATGACAATGAAGACGTCTTTAATCGCGAAGACGAAGACGTTCCTGCAGATGACTTACATATTCTTCATTCTGATGCTTTTCTTCATACTTACATACGGCATAGATTCCGCAACGAGAGCGGGAATAAACGATTTCATATTTTTATCGTCAATAAATTATTTTCTTCTTCTGGCGGTTACATTGATAACGTTATATACGGGAATAGATTATCTGGTAAGGAAGCAATACTTAAAAAAAGATGAGATTAATTAAGAAGAAGAAAATAGAAAACGAAGACGTCAGGATAGATTTTTTCACCGTATTCATCGCAAGCGCGTGCTATACGGGATATGCTCCCGCGGCAAGCGGCACTTTCGGAAGCCTCCTCGGGCTGCTTTTTGTTTTAATACCCGGTTTTTACAATCCCGTGGTTCTCGGAACGCTTGTTCTTATTTTCTTTTTCGCGGGCATCGTGACATCGGAAAGAATGATGCAGCGATACGGAGACGACCCATCCGTGGTTGTTCTCGACGAGGTAGTCGGAATGTGGACGACGCTGCTCGTGATGAGCGCGTTCGGCGTTGATGTTTCTTTCGCCTCCGCCGCGCTATCATTCCTGGCTTTCAGGTTTTTCGACATTTTCAAAATATTTCCCGCAGGATACTTCGACAGGATGAAGAGCGGATTCGGAATAATGGCGGACGACGCCGTGGCCGGAATTTACGGCGGGCTGCTGACACTTCTCCTGATGAAACTTTATAATTTTTATTTCTGATGATAAACGCGAAGGTAATATCGATAGGGGATGAACTTCTCATCGGGCAGGTGGTGAATACGAATTCGTCGTACATAAACGCGAAGTTATACTCGAACGGGTTCAATCCCGAAAGAGTAATTACAATCGGAGACAACGAGAAAGACCTGCTTGCCGAACTTGATGATTCGATGAGGAATTTCAGAATCACGATTATTACGGGCGGGCTCGGTCCGACGCACGACGACATAACCAAGCCAATACTCGTGAAATACTTTAACGACGAACTGATTTTACGGGAAGACATACTCGAATTCGTAAGAGAATTTTTCGCGAAGAGAAACCTGCCGATGCCGGAGACAAACGTCGGACAGGCAATGGTTCCGTCGAAATCGAAAGTAATATGGAATCATAACGGTACCGCGCCCGGAATATGGATTGAAAAGTATGACAGAGTTTTCGCCGCCATGCCTGGTGTTCCGTTTGAGATGAAAGCAATGATGGAGAATGACATCGTCAGGATGCTTAAGGAAAAGTTCGCTTCGGAACTCGACTACATTCTTAAGAGCAAGACACTGCTGACGACGGGAATAGGCGAATCGCTTTTGTTCGAGAAAATCGGAGACGTAAAGAGCATCATCGGAAATCACAAGATGGCATTCCTGCCTTCGCCGCTCGGTGTAAGGCTTAGAATCGACGTGACGGGAAGAAGCGAGAGCGAAGCGGATAAAATAATAGCGGGCATCGAGAAGAAAATCAGAAGCAGGATAGGAGAATTCATATTCGGTGAGAACGACGAACTGCTCGAAGAAGCGGTTGGTAATCTTTTCAGGAATAAGGGAATGACGCTATCCACGGCGGAATCGTGCACTGGCGGGCTTTTGTCGGCAAGAATCACGGATGTCGCCGGAAGTTCGGATTATTATAAAGGAGGGGTTTGCGCGTATTCTAATGAAATTAAATCGGATTTTCTGTGTGTAAAAGAAAAGACGCTTGAAGAATACGGAGCAGTGAGCGAAGAGACCGCGAAAGAAATGGCAGAAGGGATAAGGAAAAAATTCGGGACAAGCGCGGGAATATCCGTAACCGGAATAGCGGGACCAGGCGGCGGCACGGAGACGAAGCCGGTCGGATTGACATACATAGGATACAGCGACGATAGAAAATGTTACGCGCTGAAATTCAATTTCGGCGATAACAGGGAGAGAAACAGGATACGGGCTGTTCAGGCCAGTCTTAACATATTGAGGAAAGAACTCACCGGAAAATAATCCTTCTGTTTTAACTTTTCAGAAAATCAAATCAACTCCGATACAATAAATCAGGTATAGTGATGATTTCGGGGAGTGAAAGCGTCAGTTGAAATTATACCTGATTATTTTCTGAGGCGATTTAAAATAATTCCGCAGGAAATGGCGACATTAAGGGATTCGCAGGCGGAATATCCTTTGATGCTAACCAACTTATAATTTTTATTATTAAGAAAAGACTGCGAGACGCCGTTCGCCTCGTTGCCGAGCACGAGGGCGTATTTTTCATTTTTCAAGACCTGCAATTCTTCAATATCGGTACCGTTAAGACCCGTGACGAGAATATTGTATCCCGACGCTTCAAGCGCATCGAGTTCGGTTTTTAAATCTACAGTTTCTTTGGTCAGGACATTAAACAGAGCGCCCTGCGAAGCGCGAACGGTTTTCGGGTTATACAAATCGACGGAGTTATTCCCGAGAATTACCTGTTTCACGTCAAACCAGTAGCAAGTTCGGATAATAGTGCCCGCGTTCCCCGGGTCGTTCACGTTATCGAGAACGGCAATGATATCAGAATCATATTCAAAGTCAGCGTCAGGTTTTTTAAGTAGAGCGGCGATGCCCTGAGGATTCCCGGTTTCCGTAATCCTGTCGAAAGTTTTCGCGCTTGCGCGGAAAATTTTAAGACCGGAGAGCATTTCAAGGAAATCAATGTTGCCATAGTCATTTCTAATCACGACATATACAATGTCATCGTAAAAGTCCGAGTTCACGGCTTCTTCCAAGAGGTGTTCACCTTCGATAAGGAACTGGGAATATTTCTCCCTGTACTTCTTTATTTTAAGGCTTGCAAGCCTTTTTGCTTCTTCCGCGGTAATTGCATCAAGAGTTTCCATCGTAGACAACGTAGTTTTTTTCCGTTTCATAAATTTTAACCGAATGGAGAGAGAAGTTATCTCCTTTCAGTTTATCTGCGAGAAGATTCCAGAAAATGACGGCAATATTTTCCGTCGTAGGAATAACATTCCTGAACATGTCGATTTCATTAAGGAATTTATGATCAACTTTATCGATAATGACGTCATTAATTATGCTTTTCATAACTTTCAGGTCAATTACGTAGCCGGTATTCCTGTCAGGAACTCCTTTGACGGTAACCTCGAGATAGTAGTTATGCCCGTGCAGGTTGCTGCATTTACCGAACAAATCCGCATTTTCTTCATTATTCAGATTCGGGTTTCTTAGTATATGCGAAGCGGAAAAGTGTTCTTTTCTTGTTATGAATAGCATATAAAATTTATTTAGGTTAATTTTTAGTACGGCAATAAAATAAACAAATTTTAGCCTAAAAGTTATGTTAAAATATCATTCATTATGAAACCTTTTCATAGATTAAACGTTTATCTAATTAATATTAAATCAATAACTTTCATGAAAAAAACACTAGTTCTGATTCTCTTCATAATGCTAACGGCAGGCACATCATTTTCTCAGGAGAGTTACGATTTGAACAAGACAGTCAGGACCGCGCTAAACAACAGTCTGACAATCAGCACGTTCAACAATAACATATCGATACAGGAACTTAACTTAAAGAGTTCATACGGGGATTTAATACCGTCATTATCATTTTCCGGGCAGTGGAGCAAGTCGAATACATATTCAAAGGGCGGAATCATTTATCAAAACGGATTACCGATATCAACTACATCGAGCACGACATCGGACAACTTCGGGGTTGGACTGTCATCAAACGTAACGTTGTTCAACGGATTCGCGAATTACGACAACATCGAGTTGCAGAAGCAGAACATCGCATCGCAGAAACTGAATCTTGAGCAGGCTAAGAGCGACATAGTCATGGGAATATACCAGACGTTTTTCGACGTGCTGAAGAAAGAGCAGATACTGAAGGCAAACGAGGACAATCTTGCTGTATCGAGGGAGCAGTTAGCGAGGATAAAGGAATACGTCAACGTGGGAAAGAAGACTCAGTCGGAAGTGTACAAGCAGGACGTTCAGGTTGCTCAGAACGAGATGAGCGTTCTTTCATCAGCGAACGACCTTTCGAAATCGAAAGTTGAACTTCTAAACGCGATGAACGAGGATATTTCGAAGACGATAATCGTTGACAACACGGGAATATTCGTACCGACTCAGTTGAACGAACTTCAGTCCATTCTCGGCAGGTATTCTTCATTCGACAATCTCGTTAAGAA
>CAZOQR010000053.1:0-13877 GCA_964581915.1 uncultured Ignavibacteriaceae bacterium
AAGAGCGACGATGAGACGCACGGAAAAACTACAATATAGTTATACCTTCCTTTTCATTTTTTCAAATTGTTAAACCGAAACCGATTCTTGTGGAAACTCCGAAAATCAATTTGTTATCGCGTTTCATTACAGCCCATAACCCGGGCGTCAGATTGCCGAATTTTATAACTCCGGGATATATGTTTATGTTCAGTTTGTTTTGCGTATAAACGCTGTAGAATACAGATGCAAGAAGAGAATTGTTTCTGTCGTAAAATACGGCAGCGTCCCAGTGCAGGTTTATCTTATACATGTTGGTGTTCGGGTTTGTCACCACCCTGTCCCTCGACCTGACGCCGAGCGAAACCGATATTGCATCTCCGTTCCGGAATTTAAACGATAGTCCGCCCATACCACACATTCCGAAAAAATAAGTCGCGTAAATATTCTTTAGAAACGGCAATTCCAGTTTGACCATGAAATATTGCCCATTGTTCTGAATTGAGAAATCCGTAATAGATATGGACGGCTGGTATGACCAGTCAGTAAGATTGAGTTTCTTGCTGAAAAACCGCTGAACTTTTTCGGATGAAAAGAGTATTGCTCCGCCGAGATTGAAGAACCACATATCGGATGTTATTCCGACGTCATCTCCTTCATAATCTCCGTTTTCTACTGCTTCGCAGAGATAATCTATTAACATCTTGTTCACGAACGCCATTGTTTTCGGATACGGAGCTTTTTTTATCGTGTACCAGTCAGCAAGAGCCGCGTATGTCATGCCACCGCCGATTAAATGCAGCAGATAATTCGGAACCCATTGCGCTTCTTCAGAGGTAAACGTGAGCGGAAGTAATTCCCGTTTAATGAAATTCCATGTACCGTAGCGCTTTATCGGACCGAAAGGAATAAATGTGTTTCTGGCTACGTTTTCAAACCCCGTGCCATACCGCTGTTTCAGGAGACGTCTGTCGTATCTTTCATACTGGATAATATCAAAACCGCTGTTGAGAGCGAAATTCACAGGGTTGTACATAGATTCAGAACCGTAATCCTTTCCTGAATAGAAATATTTATACTGAGCCCTCGAAGCGGTATTTAAAACAACAAACATAATTAAGGCTGTCGTCAATATTTTCACACATCTGAACATAAACAGGTTAAGTATAAAATGAACGACATTTTGTCAAAAAAAAATATTATACATCGATATTGTTCCTATCCTCTTCAAAATGGGAAACAACTTCAAAACCCATTGTCGCCCTTAGCGTATTTTTCAATTTCGCCAGTTGTATGAACAAATCGTGTTCGGGTATATCATTTTCTTTGTGTATAGGACTTTTGAAATAGAACGATAACCAGGATTGAATTCCGGAAAAATTGTATCGTTTTGCAAAGTCCATAAATAAAACGAGGTCGAGCACCAATGGCGCCGCGAGGATTGAATCCTTACAAAGAAAATCTATTTTGATTTGCATTGGATAATGCATCCAGCCAAAAATATCAATATTATCCCAGCCTTCCTTATCGTCTCCTCTCGGAGGATAATAATTAATTCTTACCTTATGATAAAATTCTGAGTATAGTTCCGGATATAGTTTAGGTTGAAGTATGTAATTTAATACGGATAACTTGCTTTGCTCTTTTGTCTTGAATGATTCCGGGTCATCAAGGACTTCGCCGTCTCTATTCCCAAGAATGTTGTTGGAAAACCAACCGCTAAGTCCGAGCATTTTTGATTTTAACATAGGCGCAATAACAGTTTTCATTAGTGTTTGACCGGTTTTGAAATCTTTTCCGGCTACCGGAACTGAATTTTCTTTTGAGAATTGAATCAATGCAGGCACGTCACAGGATAGATTCGGAGCGCCGTTTATGAAAGGTACGTCTTCTGAGATAGCGGCGTACGCATAAAGCATGCTGGGGGATATATCCGGGTGATTATTTCTCATTGCCGAAATTAGATTATCAATATCGCGATGGACGCCGTTGACGGGAATATATATTTCCGTACTTGCGCACCAGATAATTACAATTCGTTCGAGATCGTTCTCTTTTCTAAATCTTTTTATATCCTCTCTGAGCATCAGCATCTTTTCGTATTTATTACCTTCTTCCTTCACAAAATCGCCTTTAAGTCTTTTAACGTAAAATTGATCAAATACTCCTTTCATCGGAGAGATAATCTCAAGTTCTTGTTTTACTTTTGCAAGGTCCTCTTTGCTCAATACGCCTGCGTATAATGAGGACTCGTAACAATTCTCGTTTCTTATGTCCCATCCCCCGAAGACGAGGTCTTTTAGTTCGGTTAATGGGATAAACTCCTTAATTCTCGGGAAGAAATTGTCGTCTCTGTTCCCGATACGGATTGTTCCCATTTGCGTTAAGGACCCAATCGGACTGGATAGCCCTTTTAGGATTGAATATACCCCGGCAAGGAAAGTAGTCGATACAGCGCCGTTCAATCCAACAATCAGAACACCAAGTTTACCTTCCGGATTTTCGATTGACTTTATTCTTTTTTCCATAATATTTTATAATATTTTTCTTAATTCGTTTAAATTATTAATTATGAAATCGGCGGATTCTGAATCGCCGGCTTCTTTCCACGATTTGTTTTTTAGCCAAATAGTATTGCAGCCGAGAATCTTTGTTGGAACGATATCTCTGTCGTAAGAATCTCCGACCACCCAGACATTTTCCGGTGTTGTATTCAGTTTTTTTATAGCAAGAGAAAAAATACCGGGATGAGGCTTCTCAATTCCAACGTTTCTCGAATCTAATATTACTTTGAAGTAATTTGAAATATTAATATCACGGCATATTTCGGGGAGGTTCCCGTAAAAATTTGAAACAAGCCCGATCTCGTAATCATACACAAGTGTAAATAAAATCTCTTTAGATTTTACCAGACAATTAATGACTTCATTCCATACATCATTCAATACAATTTTCGCAAGATTCTTATAA
Organism: uncultured Ignavibacteriaceae bacterium; assembly: GCA_964581915.1. GTDB lineage: Bacteria > Bacteroidota > Ignavibacteria > Tepidaquicellales > Tepidaquicellaceae > CAIKZJ01. Next base: position 2,950 of record CAZOQR010000053.1, read on the forward strand.
TTATGTTTGTCTTCCTGAGTCAATTCATTGATTATAGAATTTATTTGAGTATCAAGCAAAGTTTTATAATCAATAATCCTATAACTATTTTCTTTCAGATAAATATCGGATTTAATGAATGCTTTAGAAAAATTATCGGAAGTAAAGTTAAGACCGTGTCTTTCCAGAAATTGCGAATACATAACGCTCCAATGAACACCGTCTGTATCAAGAGTTCCTCCGAAATCAAAGATGATGCATTTCTTTTTATTCATAAAAATCAGTTTTACAATCCCTTTTATTAAATTGGTAAAATTTCATTAGAAATATTCCCGTGAAAATCCAAAAGAATTCTCTTATTCGCGTAACGACCGAAATATATATTCCGGTTTCGGCATTAATCCCTATTGAATCGGAAATGTAATACAGTGCGCCTTCTCGTGTTCCGGATTCCATGGGAACAAAGGACAGTATGTTTAGAAGCAATGACGCGGCTCCGTATATGTAAATTGCCGTAAATAAGGGAATATAGATGTCTATTGAATAAAGTATTATATAGAACTCGATTGATGCAACAATTCTTGAAACAAATTCCGACAGGATTGCCGCATAGAAATATCTTTTTTTACGCGAATGAATGCTGCATATTAGACTGTCTATCCTTAGTATTTTTTCTTTCTTGTCCCGAAGAAATCTATTTAGAGGTTTGATGAACAATCTGCCCTCTAATTTTCTAATGAAGAATGCGAAGAATCCTTTTCGTAATCCGGCAAGGAGCAATAATATTATCAATGAGAATACTATCAATGCCGCCCATGAAAGCGAAATCAGATATCCGTCCTTGAATGTCGTTATTATAACAATACAGCATCCTGTCCAGAAGAGTATATGGGAGAATACGTGAAAAATATTGTATAAAATTACTGATGAAATTGCTTTTTCCTTTCCCATCCTTTCGGCGGCATAAATAAGCCTATAAGGCTCCCCGCCGAGGCTTACGAATGGAGTTATATAATTGATTGCGCTGCTGCATATGTGATTATTTAATAATTCCCAAAAGCCAATATGCTCATCAAGCGCTTTAATGTTGACAAACCAGTTATATGTGTTTAGCAGGTAAATAATCAGCCATAATAGTATTACCGGTATGAACCATATTCCTGTCTTGGCGATATCATGCGCAAGATTGCCAAGACCGTATCTGAGTATGAGATATAAAAAAGCGATACTGCCAATTATGAGGAAAACATATCTGTATTTGTCTGCAAATCTGTTCATCAGAATCTTATAGTTTTTTTCAGTCGTGATGATTTATAACAACAATCAAGCATTTTAATCACATCAAACGATTCCAATATGAAATCCGGTTTATAAGTTTCGGATTTACATTCTTCTATAAAGTCAATCAGCATATTTTCATACATTTCTACGTATGTTTTCTTATCTGACGCATCGGGAACATCGAACAATTCGGATTTACCGTTTTCATATAGTTCAATCTTTGTTCCGTCATAAAAAAGATTCTTATTCCCATCTGTCATGAATGCCGTATTCAATCGTTTGGCGGCTGCCCAGGTTAGGTTGATTTGTGCTGTGCCCCTGTCCGTTGAAATGATTGTTACTGAGGTGTCTTCGATTTCATACGGATTTTTCCTGAGCCTGAAATTGTGAGATGCTATTTCCAAAGGCTTTCCCAAAAGGTAATCGGTTAGATAAAGATAATGCGTGCCTGTATCGGATAGGATTCCGCCCCCGCTTGTTCCCCGGTCAGTTCTCCAACTTGGATTCTTACTGTCATAACCTGAATCTGCTGCGAGTCGATAGACGTTAAATTGAAGAAATATTTTATTCGAATTCTTTATGTCTTTGACTTCGGCTTTAAATATTCTCCAGACCGGAGAATATTTATACTGATGAATCGGCATGAATTTTATGCCGGAATCGAGCAATTCGTTTTTTAAAGAAACCGCAGATTCTATACCGGTTGTTAAAGGTTTTTCGCACAAGACATTTATTTTATTCCTCATCGCAAACCCTATATACCTTTCGTGCATGTTTGGCGGTACGCATATATCTATGAAATTTACTTTTTCTTGCGCATACATTTCTTCGATTGTGCTGTAAACGTTAATACCGGGTATCAATTCTATGAACGACGCTCTGTTTGCATCTGAAATATCCACACCTGCCGTTATTCGAATATTCTTCCGGACTTTTTCACCGGTATATGCCGGGACATGCGCTGTACGGGAAATTTTGCCCAATCCGATTATCGCTCCTTTAATCAATTTGACGGGATTTTATTAGTTTTGAGAGAAGAATGCTGAACTTTACCCTATGCAAAATTAGAACCCAAACGAGAACAATGTTCATAAAAACTATCTCAAATAAAAAGTAATAGAGGTGTTTGTTTATCAAAGCGCAAACGGCTATCGCGATTACACGGGAATTCATAGTCAGGAAATTATAATATTTTATCATAGGTCTTAATTGAGTTATGAATTCATTTTTCAGCCCGATGGGAATTTCTTCATTGCTTTTTGAAACGAAATCCCGAAATAGCAGATACGGCTTCGATAACATTTCCTGCTCTATTGTATAAGTCAGATAAAGCAGAAGCACAAATTTCTTGAAGAAACTTTTTCTCCAGGAAAAACTATTATACCTAATTCTTACACCTTCAGAATTATCCAGTTCGGATTTGTTTTTGTCCAGTCCATAATAGACGTAAATATTTCTGTAATAATCCGCTAATGAAGCCTGAAGGCTGTGACTAAGAGCGGAAACCACCGCCGCCAAGATAACGGCGGAACCGTAACCATTTGAGATTAACCGAAAACTGAACACAGTATAAATCGAAAAGAAAATGATATTCCCTCCGAGTCCGTCGAGTATTCTTCCGAATTTAGAAGACTTGCCCGATATTCTGGCAAGTTGACCGTCAGCGCTGTCGAATATATCCGAAATTATCAGGAGTAAAATGCCGGTGATGGCGGCAGTCACTTCTGAATACATAAAGAAGAGACTGCCGATAATACCAATTAGAATGCTGAATACAGTTAAAGAGTTGGGTGTCAGTTTTAATTTCGCTGAAACTATTGCTACAAAATAGCCAACGGGACGGTAAAATGCCCTATCGATAAATTCTTCAGTGTCTTTCGACTTATATGTTAATTCTGTCTGATACAATTTTTAAAGATTCTTCAAAAATATTGATGCCTTCCTCCGCTGCCTCTTTATTGATAATGAGAGGAGGATTAATTCTGATATCAGGATTGTATCCCATCATTATCAGACCGCGGTTCAAAGCCTCTTTAAATAGCATCTGGGTGTATTTCTTATCGAGTTTTTCGTTCGTTTCGCGGTTCTTTACGAGTTCCACTCCAATCATAAGACCCTTGCCTCTTACATCACCGATAATGGGATATTTATTCTTTAAATCCATAAGTTTTCCGAGCATGAATTCACCGACGACTCTGGAATTTTCTACGAGTTCTTCATCGATTATAATTTTCAGTGTCGCCAGCGCGCTTGTGGCTGCTATAGGATTGCCTCCGTAACTTGAAGAACTGCCGCTTGGATTCGCGAAGGGCTTTGAAAAAATTATTTCTTCGCTTGACATCAGACCGGTCATCGGGAACCCGCCTCCAAATCCTTTTCCGATTGTGATAATATCAGGAATGACACCGTCGTTCTGGCATCCGAACATTTTTCCTGTTCGGGCGAATCCGGTTATCATTTCGTCGGCGATTAACAAAGCGCCGAATTCCCGGGCGAGATTTTTCAATTGAACGAGAAATCCTGACGGCGGGACGATATTTCCGGCTGTTCCTTGAATTGGTTCCGCGATTATAGCAGCCAAATCCCCGGTTGTTTCATACTGTATTTTCTTCCTTATGAATTCCACGCAAGCCCAATTGCAGGAAGGAAATTTTAGGAAAAACGGACACCTCCTGCAATTAGCGTAAGGGGTTAAATGGCGTCCAACTGGCAAGGGACCGAGATTGTGCTTGAACGTATCGCCGAGAAGTCCCACTACGCCGAGGGTTTTCCCGTGGAATCCCTCCCAGAATCCGACGAATTCGGATTTTTTCGTATATGACTTTGCAAGTCTGAGAGAGGCTTCAACCGCTTCGGCTCCGCTGCTATAATACTGCGTTCTTGTTAAGTTTCCTACAGCATTCTTTGCGAGAAGTTCAGATAGTTCTGCTCTATTTTTCGTTGTGAAACTTCCAACATGAATCTTGGAATATTGTTCAGACATCATATTATTATAACGATGATGATTATAGCCCAATGATGCCACGCCTACGCCGGCAAAAAAATCTATGAACCGATTTCCGTCAGCATCTTCAATTACGCAGCCTTCTCCTTTCTCAATCGTTATTTGGGCGGATGTTGCTATTGACTGAATTCCGGGTGAAATGTATTGCTGTTCTTTATCGAAGAATTCTTTTGAAACAGGTCCTGGTATTACTGTTCTAATTTTTGAATATTTCATGTTATTTTTGTAAGGTTTGAATTTTGTTATAAATATATTTACCAATTGCTTCTCCCGCCTGATTGCGTACCGGCGCGAAACTCGGCCAGTCGTTTATATCAACAATGTATATTTCCGAATCACGGGTAATAATAGCGTCCCCGCCGAAAATCTCCAGCCCAAGCGATGTCGCGGCTTTATTAGCGGTTTCTCTGAGTTCATTGACGCTGAATTTATTTCCGTGCTTCAAGTCAGTTCCATAACAGTGAAAAAAATCAGTATCAAGAATCGAATAAAACTTTATCGTATCGCCTTCGATGTGATTTTGAATGACACATCTGTCAATATTTCGTTCTTGGAAATCTGATAATATACGCTCAAGTTCATCATTCCTGTCGATGAAGACTACGTCCTTAGCGCTTACCGCATGAGCGTCCCCCCTTTTAATCCACTTCTTACAGTTTAAAGATTCAATCAGGGTTAAATCAGGATTATTAGTTGCAATTATTATGCTATCGGGACTATTTATACCGTCCTGACTCAATATTCTTACAAGGTTGTATCTATAACAGTTTATCACGCTTTGCGGATTGTTGACTACCAGTTTCTTGTTTCTTGATAACTCAAGCAGTCGTTTTATGCCGGTAGGACTTTGTACCATCGAAAATATATAGTCCTCTGCAACATCTCTGCTCATCAGATCATCTTCGGAGTATATACAAACGTCGGCTCCAAGCCTTATCAATAAATCCGCTGTTGCTTTTATTATTAAATAATCGTTCATTACATGATTTGGTGAAAACTCCGTTTTTCTAACTATTCCTGCAATGTTCATATTAAAAAATTGAAAGATTTATGTATTTCTTAGGATTTTTCTTTATATCAAGTATTAGCGAGTTAAGGCTCTTGACGGTTTTTATTAATTCCGCATAACCTTCCTCACTGTTTAATAAATTCCCGACCGTGGAATTTCCGTTTGCTTTCGCGAGTAAACTGTCGAGTCTTGATGAAACACTTTTCATATCGTTGTAAAGCGAGTCGTTTACAAGTAACTTCCCAAGAGAGCCCTTGCCTTCATTTAAACCGTCCGTAAGTGATTTTAAGTTTTCGGTTGAAATCCTGATGTTGTCATACAAATCGTTCCGGTAAATGGTTTTTCCGAGAGTTCCTTTTTGTCCGATTACATCCGCTGAGATTCGGTTTAATTTGTTCGAAACATCGTTTAAATTATCGTATAATTCCGATGATGTTATTAGTCTGCCGATGGTTGAATTCTTGTTATTCAGGTTAACGGATACGGACTTGAACTCGGTCAGGACAGTGTCTAAATCATAAAAGGCGTGGTCTAATTTTTTTTCCATGTTTCGGAAACTTTTTTCAAGGCTAAATGACGGCTCAATCATTATGTATTCATTTTCTGCTATCGGTTTCTCGTGAGAGTTTCCCAGCGTTATATCCACGTACTTATCGCCAAGCATCCCGAGACTCTTTATACTGGCTTTCGAGGTTCCCGTTATAAGCCGTTGATACTCTCGTTTCACTGAAAGCGTTACGGTGATACCTGTTTCTTCAACATCATTCGTAAATTCAATGTTTTCAACCTTTCCAATTTTCAGCCCGCCGAGAGTTATCATTGAGCCGTTAGCGAGTCCCTCAAGATCTTTAACTATAAACTTAATAGAATATGTGTTTGAGAACAAATTGTTCTCACTGCCGACAATAGTAACAAAAATCATAAATACTATTAAACCGGCAATCAGGGTGAATCCTACTTTTAGACTATGTTTTTTATTCCAGTACATATTATACCAATCTTTATTATTTATTGACTTTTTGTAAAAACTTTTCATCCGGCTGATAATCAGAAAAAAATTCTTTTACGAAATCATCTTTTGCGTTTAAAATGTCGTCATTGCTGCCGTTTAGTATTATTGAACCGTCCTTAATCAATGCGAATGAGTTACCGAGCCGCAATGCGCTTGTTACGTAATGGGTAACAATTATTGAGGTGGTTCCTTCATTTTGTATCTTCAGAATTAAGTCTTCGAGAATCTTAACGTTTATCGGGTCAATACCCGTAGTGGGTTCATCATATAGAATTATATCCGGTTTGAACGCAATGGCGCGGGCAATAGCGACCCTTTTCTTCATTCCTCCGCTGAGTTCTTCCGGGTATAGATTCTCCGCATTTTCCAGATTTACGAATGCAAGACATTCTTTAACTCTTCTGTCTATGTCCCGTTCTGAAATCGAATTTCTTTCCTTGAGGAAATATGAAATATTGTCTTGAACATTTAATGAATCAAACAGTGCATTGCCTTGGAATACAATCCCGATTTTTTTCCGCAAAGGCATCATCTGGTTTTCGTTCAACGATGACATCTCTGCGCCTTTAATGAAGACGCTTCCCGAATCAGGCTTCCAAAGTCCGAGCAATACTTTCAATATAGAACTTTTTCCGGCTCCGCTTGGACCGAGAATAACAAAAGTCTCACCTTCCTGAACGGTAAATGAAACATCTTCCAGAATTTTTCTTCCATTAAGTTTGAGTGAAACATTACATAATGATATTATATCTTTTACATTATTTCCCATACTACTTTTGTAAATATGAAATCAATTATTAATACAACTATTGATGATGTTACAACTGAATTAATTACTGAACGTCCCAAGCCCGTCGTTCCCCCCGAGGTTTTCATCCCCATGAAACAACTTATTGTGGAAATAAAGAAACCGAAAACAATTGGCTTTGAGAACCCGACGTACAGATCCTTCATCTGTAATCCGTATAATGCGGCATTCCAGAAAATTGATTTATCCAGCGACAGCCAGGCGGAAGAAACGAACATACCGCCTACGATACCCGCAAAATCGGCGAGAAGGGTAAGGGGCAGAAACATTACGACAGACGCGAGCATTCTTGGAAGCACAAGTTTTTCGACAGGGTCGGTTCCGAAGGCGCGCATCGCATCAAGTTGCTCGCTGAGTTTCATACTCCCAATTTCGGATGTATTTTTCGAACCGGTTCGCGCGGCGAGCAGCAATCCGGAAATGACCGGACCGAGTTCCCGTAAGATTCCAAGTGAAACAGTTCTTCCAACCATTGTTTTTGCACCGAACATTTCAAACCTGTAACCGACTTCGAGCGCCAGAATAATACCTACAAATAAACCGCCAAGCACGACAATGAAAAGTGATTGCGTGCCAATGGTGTACATCTCCTCGATTATAGCCGTTTTATTTCTGCGGATTTTTGAAACTTTTTTAATCATTTCTACTGTCATAAACGAATATTCCTGTAAAGATTCGGCTAATGCAGTAATCTTTTTCTTATTTCTTATTATTATGTCCACTTTCTTTAATCCTGAGTGATTTTAAATATGTCTCGGCAGTTATTATATCTTTTAAATGATCTACATCGATAATTTTATCGAACTTGAACGATTTAATTTTTTTCCCGCGTTTTGTTATGAAGTTCAGAAATTCCCTTAACTTTATGAATCCCAATGCCAGCGATTCATCTGACATCTGTATAACGCCTGACTTGAAATAATAAATACCGCCTGTAACGAGATTGAAACCTGATTTTTTATCCGGAAACCTTTCTACGTAACCCTCTGAATTTATATGCACCCATAAGGGCTTTTCGTCATCGATGAAATCTGTAACGGCTACGACTCCATCGGCATCTTTCAGACTATCTGTGTATTCAAAGAATGATGCAAATTCATTCTCATCGTATATGCTATCGATTGTCATTAGCATAAACGGCGAGTCCTGAACATATGGACTTAATTCATTAAGACTGAAAAGAGAACCAGGGGTTGATTTGTATATGCAATTTATTTTTCCCGGTTCATAAGATTTTAAAAATTTCGATTCCCGAATATGAGACTCGAATTTCTTATTAATTATTATATTGAGCGAATCGAAATTGTATCTGTCGAAAACGGATAATATCTTTTCAATTAGAGTTATTCCGTTAATCTGAATTAATGGCTTTGGAATCTCCAGTCCATCATTTTTTAACCTTGAGCCGTCACCGGCGGCTATGACACAAAGTTTCATATATGATAAATATAAACAAAATAATATTGAAAGATTGAAAAAAACGGAGTCGGTTTCGACCCCGTTTTTTACATTTTTATTAGAAGTAGAACCGTGCTGTCAGCACAGTATTCGTATTTATTTTTGTACTTGTTTCCTGCTTGGGAATATCTCTTTCGAAACTTATATCCGTGCCGACTGTTTCCTTTATACCCACACTGATATTTTTATCAAAGAAATAATCGATGCCGAAAATAATTCCGGCATTAAGATAACTTCTTGCATCGGGGGCGGTGCCTGCGGTATAGAAACCGCCTTCTTTTTTATTCTGATAGATTCCCTGAATTCCGAGGTACGGACTGACTTTTGTATTCGTGAAATGGTACATGAACGCAAGCCCCGCGCGGAAATCCGTGCCGGTTACTTTCTCTGTTCCGGCCGTTTCATCGCCGCCCGGTATATCGAAATCGGCGCCCGCGATTATCATACCGGCGATTTTATCCGTGAAATAATACTTGCCTACGATGTTCGGTGACGATGTAATACCGTCAATACCGAGACCGAATTTGCCTGTTCCGGGATAACTCTGCGAGAATCCCGAACCGGCGAATAAGAACATTGCGATTAAAACTAAAATTGATTTTTTCATGATTTTTTCCCTTTTGTATTTTATTTTTTAATTTTTAAGTCCGGCATTCATCGACACCGGTTTTCATTTAGTTAATATTTCAGTTTGAACTGGTTTTATTTCACTCGATTTCTTTCGGGCAAATTTTTCTTTTGCCGCGTCAATTATGTAGCAAAGAACAGGTATAAGAATTACAGTGATTACCATAGAAGACAAGAGACCCCCTATGAGCACGAGTGCGAGTCCGTTTTTCCATTCGGCATCTGCGCCTTTCGCGATAGCGACTGGAATCATTCCGAATATCATAGCGATAGTTGTCATTAGAATCGGACGCATTCTGAGTTTACCCGCCTCTATCAATGCCTTTCTGTAATGCATTCCCTGCTGCTTCAGTTTGACGTAAAAGTCCACGATGAGAATTGCGTTTTTCGCGACGAGACCGAGCAGCATTAGAATTCCAAGCAGCGAGAAAATACTCATGCTCGACATGCTCAGGTTCAGCGCCAGTAAAGAGCCTACAAGTGAAGCGGGAATAGAGAACAAAATCGCGAGTGGATACAGGAAATTATCGAACAATATCACGAGAATAAAGTAAATCATTATTATAGACAGAAGTATTGCAAAACCAAGTGAAGCAAAAGTCTTATCCTGTGTTTTATTCAATGTACCCCAGGTAAGCATTACAGACGGGTCAATGGGATCTTTCTTCAAGGCATCAATAATGTCGTTGACTATCAGACCGTTGCTTCTGCCAAGGTTGTTCGCCGTAATTGTAATCGAAGTTCTCCTATTGTATCTTTCAAGCATGTTCGGACCCGCGCTTCTTTGAACATTCGCGAACTGGCTTAACTGAACGCGTCCGCCTGTTTTGTTCAGGAACTGAATTTCTCTCAGGTCGTCCGGATTCTTTCTGTCAAAAGCGTCAAAATTAATGCGTATGTCATAATCGATACCGTTTTCTCTGTATTTAGAATCGTGGTTTCCCGACAATGCGTTCTGGATTGTACCTCCGACTATTGCGGTCGTCAGTCCGAAATCCGACATCTTTTCATTGTCCAAATCTATACTTAGTTCGGGATTTCCGCTGATATCGACGGAAATCTTCGAGTCGATAGCCCCGGGTGTATTGTCAATAATATTCTTAACTTTCTCACTTTCTTTGAAAAGGACATCGTAATTATCACCCAGCAGTATTATCTCTACTGCAGCGCTTGATAAATCAACGATTCCAATCAATGTGGTAGTCAGTTTCACCCCCGGGTATTTTTCGGATATCTCATTTCGCAGGTTCTCCATGTATTTTTCCGTAGGAATGTCAATTTGCTCTTTTCCATCCTTCAGTTGTATCGTTAATTCCGATTCATTTTCAAGACCGAAACCCGAACCGCCCAATCCCTGTTTAGGACCGCCGACATTAGCAAATACGTATTTCACTTCGGGTCTGCTCAAAATTCTCTGTTCGATATTCTGCATAATCAGGTTATTCTGCTGTACGGTTGTATTTTTCGAAAATTCAAATGTCATGCGGAATTTACCCTGGTCTCCCGAAGCCATAAGTTCCTGACCGAGAATACCCATTTTCATAATCATTACTGTAGCGGCAAACAACGCGATTAGAATACCGAAGACGACTGTTTTATGCGAAAGAGCCCAATCGAGCGCTTTACCGTAAAAATCCGTGCCCCGCTGCAAAAGTTTTTCGAACTTAGCGAGAAGTCTATGAACCGGATTCGCCAAATCCTTCTTTTCGTCAATCTTAGCGAACCTTGATGATAGAAATACAGTGAGAGT
>CAZOQR010000054.1:0-13650 GCA_964581915.1 uncultured Ignavibacteriaceae bacterium
TTTACGCCAGCGCTTTCTTGTTCGCGTTCAGGTAAACGGGCTCTTTCCTGTCGAGCACGACATCTTTCGTGATGATGCAGTTTGTTATGTTTTCCTTTGAAGGAATTTTGTACATAATGTCCAGCATCACGTTTTCCATAATCGAGCGCAGCGCCCTGGCTCCCGTTCCGCGCTTTATCGCGATTTCTGCAACCGCTTCAAGCGCTTCCTGATGGAATTCGAGTTCGACGCCTTCCATCCTGAACAGTTTCTTGTACTGTTTCACTAACGCGTTCTTCGGCTCGGTAAGAATTATAAGCAGCGCTTCCTTGTCGAGGCTTTCGAGCGTTGTGACTATTGGAAGCCTGCCCGTGAGTTCAGGTATAATTCCGAACCTTATCAAGTCTTCCGGCTCGACCTGAGCGAGTATCTCGTCCTTCTTGATGTCGTTCTTTGAATATACGTCCGACGTGAATCCTATAGAGCCTTTTGCTACTCTTTTTTCTATGATTTTTTCGAGTCCGTCAAACGCGCCGCCGCATATGAAGAGTATGTTCTTGGTGTTCACGTTCAGGAGCGGCTGTTCAGGGTGTTTTCTTCCGCCTTTTGGAGGAACTGTGGCAATCGTGCCCTCGAGAATTTTCAGCAGCGCCTGCTGGACGCCCTCGCCCGAAACGTCCCGCGTAATGGAAACATTTTCGCTTTTCCTCGAAATCTTGTCAAGTTCGTCGATGTATATTATTCCTCTTTCGGCTTTCTGTATGTTGTACTCGGCGTTCTGAAGAAGCCTGACGAGCATCGACTCCACGTCGTCACCCACGTAACCCGCCTCCGTGAGCGTTGTCGCGTCCGCGATTGCGAAAGGAACATTAAGCATCCTGGCGAGTGTCTGGGCGAGATATGTTTTTCCCGTCCCGGTCGTGCCGATCATTAAAGCGTTGCTTTTTTCGATTTCAACATCGTCTATGCTGATTGAGCGCTGGGAATCTATTCTCTTGTAATGGTTGTAAACAGCGACAGCCAGCGACTTCTTCGCCCTGTCCTGACCGATTACATATTCATCAAGAAATTTCTTAATGCTTGAAGGAGTGATGTTTCCCTTATATTTATCGATGCTCTTGTTGATTGTCGGGTCCGAATTCATTTTTATTATATGAACCGCTCCGTCAACGCATATTTCGCAAATGTACGGGGCTTTGCCGAACTTGTCAACGGGTCCCTTGATTAGATTAGTGACCTTGTCCGCGTTCCTGCCGCAAAAAGAGCATCTTGGTATGTTTGTTGTCTTAGTAGCCATAGTTTGTTTATTTGTGCGCGATGGGGGAGTTGAACCCCCACGGGTTGCCCCGCTAGATCCTAAGTCTAGTGCGTCTGCCAGTTCCGCCAACCGCGCGTTATATTGCATACGCAGACATTAAAGTAATACGTGATTACTTTTATGGTATCATTATAAATATAATGAAATTAATAAAATGAAATAAGTCAGATGAATTAACCGGGATTTAAAACTTGTCTATATCGGGGAAAATCTCGTCGAGCAGGATGTCGCTTGATATAAAGATTTTTGAACAGAATTCACCCGAGAACTTGCCTGTCTTCACGCAATTCTCGTGATTCTTCCGGACCTTCTTTCTGTTTCTGGATTTCGGTGATAACGCAAACTCGTTAAGGTCATTATCGCATTCAGTGCAGAAAAAACCGTTATTCTTCGGAGCGGGTTTTGGCTCTTTCATTTTTTTTGTTTGCTTACCCATTGATTGAATAAATTAAGTAAAATAATTTTTAATGTAACTGTAATTTTTTGGTCAATAATATTTTTTGTCTTTCACCTGTAGCCTGCTTATGCTTTCCCGTTTCCGCGGTAATGAAAAAAAATATTACCTTATCCATTTCTAATATTTTAGAACAATAAAAAAGTGTAAAAGTTCAAGTGCGAAGCGGGTTACAGACCGAAAAGTTTTTCGGAAAGAGTGTATGGGTCGGTTTCTTTATTGAGTATTTTTTCGATGTTCTGATCAAGAATCTCGCGTTTTTTTTCGTTCCAGAAATTTTTTCTCAGTCCCGTCTCAACAATTTCCATTATTTCAATCTCGACCTGTCTGCGTCTTTTTTTAAGGAGTAATCCCGAAGATTCCAGATATTTCCTGTGCGACAGAATTTCGCCGAGCAGTTCGGCTGTGCCGGTATTTCTTGACGCGATGGTCTTTAACACGCTTATATCCCTGCTGTTTTCGCCCGGCATCCTAAGATGAAGCATGTTCTTCAGTCCGGTTATTATCTCATCCGCGCCCTGCCTGTCGGATTTGTTTATTACGAATATGTCAGCAATCTCCATCAACCCCGCTTTCATCGCCTGTATTGAATCGCCCGATTCGGGCACGAGCGCAACTACGGTCGTATCGGCGGTTTCGGCCACATCAAGTTCCGATTGCCCCACGCCGACCGTTTCCATTATAATAAAATCTTTTCCCGAAGCGTCGAGAATGCTGCAGACATCATTTACGCTCCTGCACAAACCTCCGAGGCTCCCTCTCGTTGCCATCGAACGTATGAACACGTTTTCGAGAAGCGATGAATCCGTCATTCGGACCCTGTCTCCGAGAAGCGCGCCGCCCGTGAACGGACTCGTCGGGTCAACCGCAATCACTCCTACCCTGTATCCGTCTTTTACGAGCAGGGCTACAAGGCAGTCGGTTATCGTGGATTTGCCGGCGCCGGGAGGACCCGTTATTCCTATCCTGTATGCGTTGCCCGTGTGTCTGTACAGGCTTTTAAGAACCAGATGCTTGTTGTCCCGGTTATTTTCGATGTAAGATATGGCGCGGGAAATTGCTCTTTTATCCCCGCCGATAATTCTGTCGATATTCTCCTTCGTGAAATTCATTTTCCGCTGTTCGCCCTGAACCAGCCGCAGGTTTCTGCCAAACCGTCTTCGATTCCATAAACCGGTCTCCATCCGAGAATCTTCTCGGCTTTCTTAAAACTAATGACGCTTCTTCTTTGCTCTCCGCTGACGGCAGGCGCGTGCTTTACAGGGATTTTCGAATTCAAATTCTTTGTAATTAAACCGGTCAGCCTTGATATGCTCGTCTCGGTTCCGGTTGAAATATTAAAAACATCAGAGCCCCTGAAATTCAGCGCCTTCACGTTCGCCGAAACGACGTCCTTCACGTAAACAAAATCCCTCGTGTTTCTTCCGGTTCCGTTAATGACGGGCGCTTTGCCCGAAAGAATCTGCCTGCAGAAAATCGACACGACACCCGATTCTCCTTTCGAACTTTGCCTCGGACCGTAAACGTTGCTGTACCTGAGAGCGACGTAATTCAATTTATGAAATTTCTTGTAGAACGCCAGATACATTTCGATAGCGAGTTTGGATATACCGTACGGCGATATCGGATTTAGCGAATGAGTCTCTGAAGCGGGAAAGAACAACTGCTCGCCGTACACAGCTCCTCCCGACGATGCGAATATAAATTTCCTGATTCCGTACTTTACCGACAACTGCAGAAGTCTCAATGTTGCAAGTATGTTCGTTTCGGCGTCAGCAATGGGGTTCAAAATTGATAATCTCGGATTAATCTGCGCGGCGTGGTGGTTGATAACATCGAACCTGCCCGTTTTGAAAATTTTATCGAGTTCGCCTCCGAGCAGTCCGGTGTTGTAAAACCGGCATTTTCCGCTCAGGTTGTTCAGGCTTCCCGCGGACAGGTCGTCGATAATCGTGACGCTGTGCCCGAGCCTGACGTATTCGTCGGCAATGTTGGACGCGATGAATCCCGCGCCGCCGGTTATTAGTATTTTCAATTTAGGCATCGTTTTTGATTTTATTGAACTTGTATCCGATATCCTTTCTGAAATACATATTTTCGAAACTTATTTTCCCGAGTCCTTCATACGCTTTCTTCAATGCCGATTCTATAGACTCCGGACTGAAGCCTACCGCGGAAATAACTCTCCCGCCCGACGTAAGAACGCTCTTTTTATCGGATGAATATTTTGTACCGGAATGTATTATTAGCACGTCCTCTTCTGCCGGGTCGAGTCCGCTTATTTTTTTCCCGCTATCGTATTTGTCAGGATAACCGTTAGAGGCTGCCACGACGCATCCGGAGAAAAGCCGTTTGGTCTCGAGTCTGTATTTTCTTATGCTACCTTCCGCTGCAGCGATTAGAAGTTCAAGAAAATCTGACTTGATCAGCGGTAGAACGGACTGAGTTTCAGGGTCGCCGAACCTGCAGTTGAATTCGACGACAAACGGCCGGCGGTTATTTCTTTCTCCGCAAATCATTAAACCGCAGTAAAGGCAGCCGACGTATTTCCTGCCTTCCTCTTTCAGTCCCCGTATCGCTGGTTCAATAATGAGTTTAACAATTTTTTCCTTTGTTTCATTGTCTATTAGAGCGTCCGCGGGAGCATAAGAACCCATTCCGCCTGTATTCTTTCCCGTATCTCCTTCCCCGATTCTTTTGTGGTCCTGTGCGGCAGGCAGTATGACGTAATCATCGCCGTCCGTAACCGCGAAGACGGATATTTCAAATCCTTCGAGGAATTCCTCGACTATGAAACTGCTGCCCGACTCGCCGAATATTTTCTGAGAGGTTAGTTCGAGAATGAACTCCGAAGCCTCGGTTTCGTTCGAAGCGATGCATACTCCCTTGCCTGCGGCTAGTCCGTCCGCTTTAATTACAACGGGAAAATTCAGCGATTTTATGAATGCCGACGATTCGTTCTGATTCGCGCTGTTAAAAGATTTGAACCGCGCGGTAGGTATGCCGCGCCTCATCATGAACTCCTTCGCGAAAATCTTGCTCGTCTCTATTTCGGCGGCCGATTTAGAAGGTCCGAAAACTTTAATCCCGTTTTCCGCGAATACGTCCGTTATGCCAAGCGAAAGGGGAATCTCGGGACCGACTACGGCAAGGTCAATTCTTTCTGCTTTTGCGAACTTGAGGAGACCGTCGATGTCGGTCGGCTTTATGTCGACAGGTATGGCGGTCTTGTCGATACCCGGATTTCCTAAAGTGCAGTATAAGGTCGAGCGGGAATTGATGAACGATTCCGATTCGCTGATTTTAAGAGCGATTGAATGTTCTCTTCCTCCGTTTCCAACTAAAAGAATTTTCATGTTATTCTATGTCAACGAGATAATTTAACTCTTTCGCGAGTTCGGCTGTCATGGTTTTTCTGTCGTATTGCCGCACAAGTTCCTCATTAGCCGCGGGCATTTCGTTCTTTTCAAACAATTTGTAATAATCGTAAATCGCTCCCGCTATGTTCACGGGGCTTTCATCCGGGACGAATCTTATCGCGTTGTAGTTCTGAAGTATCTTTTTCGTAACGCCTTCTGGAATGCACGCGAGTATGTTCTTCCGGCTGCCTATGTATTCGCCGATTTTCCCCGGCATCGCCGCGTCTTCGTTCTCGCCTCTGCTGATAAGCAGGAAAAGCAGGTCCGAAGCCAGAATGTACTTTATGCACTCGTGGTGATTTACGTAGCCCGGAAGATTCAGCGTGTCGAGTATGTTGAGATGTTTCGCGTAACTCAGATGCTCTTTCGTGAAAATGCCAAGGAACAGAAATTCAACTTTGTTCCTAAGGCCGGGATGCTCGCTTAAAAGAATCCGTATCGCGTCGAAGTAAAACTTCGGATTCCTCGTGTAGAAACTTCCCGAATACGTAATTCTCATCTTGTTCGTAAGCGGAAGTTTCTTCGTCAATGCCTGTTCAAAATCCTCGCTGTCGTATCCGTGCGGAAATATTTTTATGTCGTTATAGCCGATATTGTTGTATCGCCTTATAATGAACTCCTTGACCCTTCTGTTCGTAGTAAGTATTATGTTCGAATCTTTCACTACTTTCCTTTCCCTGTTCACGTTCATCGTTTTATGAATAGGAGTAGGGTAGAAATTCAGGACCGGACTGTCGACCCAGGCGTCCCTGTAATCGAGAACAAGCGGAATCTTGTATTTCCTTTTAACTTCCTGTCCTATCAAAAAATCCGTATACGGCGGCGCGGTCGCGTACACTATCTGAAATCCGCCGTACTTTTCCCAGAGCCTGTCTATCGTGCTTAAGGCTTTGTTTTTCCAGAGTATTTTGCTGTCAGGCACGAAAAAGAACTGGGAAATTATGCTTCTGATTTTTCTGAATCTTTCTTTTGGGACACGTGTTACGATTTTTGACACGTTAAGCGGCTTCTTTCCCGTCCTTTCAATAATGATTCCGTTGCTCAATGCTTCGTCAAGAAGATGCTCGTCGATTGCATAATACTTTCTCGGATTAATCGTTAGAACCACAGGCTGCCAGTTGTGTCTGGTAAGGTATTTGGCGAATTTCAACGTTCTCTGCACACCGCCCATTCCCATCGGAGGAAAATAGTATGAAATAATTAGTACTCGGTTCACCGTATCTGTTTTGATATATTTGAGAATGCTTAAATTACCTAAATTAAGAAAAATTTTCAATTCATGAAGGCAAAGGATGTCGTCGTGTAAATATAAGTGTATTAAGGAATGGCGTTTTTTTTACTATATTTAAGCATCACCAAGCAAAGAGACTAAATGAGCAAAGCAGACATTTTAATTGTTGAGGACGATAAACTTACCGCTTCGGTGCTGCGTAAGTATCTGGAAAAGAACAATTATAATGTTACACACGTAATTGAAGACGGTTTAACCGCCGTCGAAAAGGCGCTGCTTACAAAGCCCGATTTAATTCTTATGGATATTTTCCTTAAGGACAGCATCGACGGGATTGAAGTGGCGAGACGGATAAAGCAGAAAGTTGACATTCCCGTAATCTTCCTCACCGCGGATTCAAGCAGCGACACGATTCAGAGAGCGAAAATCACTGAGCCGTTCGGATATCTCGTTAAACCCGTTGACAGTTCGGTTTTAATGACGAATATAGACCTGACGCTTCGCAAGCAGATTTCCTACAATAAGAAATTAATGGAGACTCTGCAAAAGGCTAATGACGAACTCGAGAGAAGGGTTAACGAAAGAACTAACGAATTGTTCGAGGCGAATGAGGTTTTGAAGAACGAAATTACTCAGAGAAAACTTGCCGAAGAGGAACTTCGGAAAGCCGACAGGCTTGCTACTATTGGCAAGATGTCCGCGGTGCTCGCGCACGAAATCAGAAATCCTCTCAATTCGATAAAAATCAACGCCGATATTCTTCACGAAACAGCCGCCCTTACTGAAAACCAGAAAAAAAGAATAAAGATAATACGCAAGGAAGTAGAAAGACTCAACAACCTGGTGAAGGACGTTTTGATGTTTTCAAGGCAGAGCGAACTCGTTTTAATCGATCTTAGTTTAAAGAACCTCGTCGACGGCTTGTACCAGCAGATAATGAACATACTCGAAGAGAAGAAGATTGATTTCATAAACAGCGTTGGCGATGTCAGGATAAAAGGCGACTTCGAAAAACTGAAACAGGTGTTTCTGAATCTGATACTGAACTCGATTGACGCGATTTTTGAGGACGGTAGGATAGAGATTTCATCTGTTATAGATAATGGCTCAGGTAAAATCTATATTTCAGTGGCGGATAACGGCTGCGGTGTGGCGAATCCGGACAAGATGTTCGATCCGTTCTATACATCAAAAAATCTCGGTACCGGGCTCGGCTTGTCGATATCACAAAACATAATAAAACAGCATAACGGTGAACTCGTGCTTCATTCAAGCAAGCCCGGCGAAACTGTTTTTCACATAATTCTACCTTATAACAACTGAAGGAATACAAATGGAGAAAATTCTATTAATTGATGACGAAGTCGACGCTCTTGAATCGCTTGCGTCCTGGTTCGAGGAACTCGGCTATGAAACCTACAAGGCGTCAACGGGGTATGACGGCATTGACCTCGTTAAGAAAATTAATCCCGATGTTGTTATATCAGACATTCAGATGCCGGATATTTCGGGACTCGAAGTATTGTCGATGATTAAAGACTACGACGAGACGATTCAGGTTATAATGATTACCGCTTTCGACGATATGGACACGACCATTAAGGCGATGCAGAAAGGCGCGTACGATTACATCGCGAAGCCGCTTGATATAAAAAGACTTGAAATGACGATGAAACGGGCTCTCGAGAACAAGAGCCTCAGCAGGAAACTCGAACTCGCCGCGCCGACTCTTAAGGCTGAAGTCGACATAAACAGGCTGCTTGTCGGAAAGACGCCTGTGATGAGGGAAATATTCAAGAAAATCGGACAGGCATCCGCTAATAAGGTTACTGTCCTTATTCAGGGCGAAAGCGGAACAGGCAAGGAATTAATAGCGAAAATTATACATTCGAGCGGAATGACCAAGAACGAGCCTTTCGTTGCCATAAACTGCACGGCCCTTCCTGAAAACCTGCTCGAAAGCGAATTGTTCGGTCACGTGAAAGGCGCGTTCACGGACGCTATTAAGGACAAGAAGGGCAAATTCGAACTCGCGGGGGAAGGCACGATTTTCCTTGATGAAATTTCCGAGATGTCTTTCAACCTTCAGGCGAAACTCCTGAGAGTTCTGCAGGAACACGAGTTCGAAAGAGTGGGCGGAGAAAACATTATACCGCTTAAGGCAAGAGTCATAACGGCTACGAATACTGACTTTCATAAACTTGTGTCTCAGGGAAAATTCCGCGAGGATTTGTATTACAGGCTCAGCGTGTTCACCATAGTGTCGCCGCCGCTGAGGGAGCGCAGAGACGATATCGAAATTCTCGTGAAACACTTTCTTGAAAAAATCAATCTCACGCTTCATAAAAACGTCCGTAAAATCCCCTCCGAGGTGATGTCCATGCTCGTCAAGCACGAATGGAAGGGAAATGTAAGGGAACTCGAAAATACGTTGATGCAGGCAGTCGTGCTTTCGAAAGGCGACGTGCTTGAAAAGGAAAATATACTTCTCAGGAAGTACAGCAACGATTATGAAGACCTCATCAACAACGAAAATATACCCCTTGAAGAACTGGAAAAACTTTATCTTAAAAGAATTCTCGATAAAACGAACTGGAACGTCAAGGATGCCTGTGAGATTCTCAAAATTAGCAAAGCCACGATATACAGGAAGATAGAACAATTCAATCTTAAAGAAGGCAGCAACTGAAATAATCTCAAAATGAGAACAATATCTCAATTTGAAATATAAAAAGCCTTTTTTTAATCCAAAAAAGCCTAAATTTCTTAATTAAAAAAGGAAAACACTTTGGCATTATACTTGTAAGTATATAAGAAAAATTTAAAATGAGGGATTAAGTTTATGAAACAAGAAAACACAAGCGTAAAAGAACAACTTTCAAGATTTGACGTAAGTTTCTTCATAATACTGTTCGCACTATTTGCCATGCTTGTTGCAGGTTTCATCGTAAAGTAAAATTATTACAAGGTACAAAAACAAATGATAAAGGACGCGAAAAAAATATTGCTGATTGATGATGACGAATCGACACTTGAAACAATCTCAAGTTATCTCGAGGAATCAGGTTACACGGTCTTCACCGCCAGAAACGGAATCACGGGACTGGAAGTGGTGAAGAACCTTGAGCCTGACGTCATTATTAGCGATATACGAATGTCCGGATTAAGCGGCATCGAATTCGCGTACATTATCAAGGGTTTACGGTACGATATACCTGTAATACTAATTTCATCCTTCGATAACGACGAGAGCAAGTTCATTGACAAATGCTCATTTGGTTTCATACCGAAGCCGCTTGACATTCATAAATTGAACGATATGATTCATGAAGCTCTTCTGAGCGGAATGATTACCCGTCGCGAAGCGGTGAATTTCTAAAGCTCATTGTTCTCCCTAATAATGATAGGCAAAGTTGTATTTGGTTTCTGATAGCCTCCTATTCCCCAAAATATGCGCTTTGCCTATTTTATTTCTATTTTCCCGCGCGGAACAAAATTAAATATCTTTTTATCCCTGAATAATTTTTCTATTTTCAAGAAAATTATTATGCGGCTTTTTCTTATTCCTGTTTTTATTTTCATACTGCTTTCAGCAGGGAATTCGCGGTCCCAGGAAGCGCGCGATTATTATGAGCGCGGGGTAAGGAAAGCCGAGAAGAATAACCTGAAAGGTGCGATAATAGATTTTTCGAAGGCAATAGAACTCGACACGAATTTTCTGGAAGCTTACTATAACAGGGGACTTCTTTACTTCAAAACGGACAAGCCGGAAAACGCGCTTTCGGATTTTTCGAAATCAATAACGCTCAACCCCCGCGACTTCGATTCTTACGTAATGCGGGGACAGGTCCATGTCGAACTTAAGAAAACGGAACTCGGAGTCGATGACTTCACCGCGGCAATTAAACTGAAACCTGATTCGAGGGAAGGTTATTACAGCAGGGCGGCAGCCTACACGGAAATGAAATTTTATGATGAAGCGCTTGCGGATTACAGGAAATGCATCGAACTGGACGGCACGGACGCGGAATCATATTATCTGTCCGGCAACTTGCTGAGAAAGACAGCAAGAAACGACGAAGCGCTTGTATGTTATGAGAAGGCAATCGAACTGAAAGGCGATTACGCGGAAGCGTATCTTGCGACAGGAAACATATACAGGTCAAGAAAGAGCAACGGTAAGGCTCTTCAGTATTACGACAAGGCGATAAAGTATAACCCGGAACTCTTCGAAGCGTATAACAACAGGGGTAATATTCATCTCGACAACGGGAATTACACGGATGCGGTTGAAGATTTTTCGACGGCGATAAAACTGAACAATGATTACGCTTTCGCGTACAATAACAGGGGATACGCGTACCTTCTCGCGGGTGAGACTGAAAAGGCGAAATCTGATTTCGACGCTTCGCTGAAATTAAACCCTGTCAACGCTTATTTGTTCAGAAACCTCGGACATTATTATTACACTCTGAAAGAATTTGGCAGGGCTAAAGAGAACTGGGAAAAAGCGGTGCTGCTGGATTACAAACTCGAAAAGGAACTCGGAAAATACTTAAACGAATTAAATAAAAAATAGCATGAGAAAAACATTTTTGATTTTGTTCCTGATGGCGGCGGGTATGCTTGCCGCGCAGGTAAAATTTGACGATTATTTTACCGACAAGACAATGAGGCTGGATTATGTCCGCGCGGGAAACGACAAGGGCTGCTCGATTTACTTCGAGCAGTTAAAACAGGAGCCGTACTGGTCGGGAAACAAGAACAGCCTTATCGACAGGTTCGAATACGGGCATTACAGGTACTACGTCTATGATGCCGCATCGGATAAACTCATTTATTCGAGGGGATACAATTCTCTGTACGACGAATGGGAAACGACCGAAGAAGCCAGAGTAATTTCAAGAAGTTTCTATGAAACCGTGATATTTCCGTACCCGAAAAACAAGGTGCGCATAGAACTTCACGGAAGACTTCGCGACGGCAGTTATGTCAAGCAGTTCGAGATGATTGCCGACCCGAACGATAAGTTCGTGCGCAGGGAAAAGCCGCTCGATTATCCCGTTACAAAGGTTGTGGACAACGGTGAGCCGATGAAGAGCGTCGACATTGTCTTTCTGCCGGACGGATACACTTCCGCCGAAATGGACAAGTTTCTTAAGGATGTGAAAACTTATGCCGACTATATTTTCGGCTGCTCGCCTTTTAAAGAGCAGAAAGACAAGATAAACATATGGGCGGTGCAGTCGCCCTCGATGGAGTCGGGTGTCGATAATCCGGGCACGGGAACCTGGAAGAACAACATACTCGGTATGTCGTATTTCGCAACTGACGTTGACAGGTATTTGATGACTCTGGATATTAAGACCGTCCGCGACCTCGCGGGACTGGCACCGTATGACAACATCTGCATTATCTCAAATTCCTCAAAATACGGCGGAGGAGCGATATATAATTATTACACATCGTTCCCGAACGAGAACAATAACGGCGCCTATCTTATAGTGCACGAATTCGGACACCACTTCTGCGCTCTCGGCGACGAGTATTACACTTCGGAAGTATCGGTTGAAGAGTATTATAAGACGAACATCGAGCCGTACGAAGCAAACCTGACCACACTTGTGGATTTTGAAAGGAAATGGAAAGGAATGATGGACAAGAACACGCCGATACCTACGCCATCAACGCCTGAGTTTAAAAGCACTCTTGGTGTTTTTGAAGGCGGTGGTTACGTCGCGAAAGGCGTTTACAGGCCAATGCAGGATTGCACGATGAAAACTATATCGTACGACAACTTCTGCCCCGTTTGCAAGAAGGCGATTATTGATATGATTAAATATTACTCGGATTAGGATTTTCTTGAACGGTTTATGCTGAGTCCCCTTTAAAGGGGACTCTTTTTAATTATAATGTGTCAATTATTTTATGACGTATATCGGTGAAATATCCGCGCTGCTAACGGCATTCCTCTGGGCGTTGAGTTCATATTTCTTCGCCGCCGCGACTCTTAAGGTCGGGTCGGTTACAGTGAACTTCACGAGGCTGCTGTTTTCTCTCGCGCTCTTTTGCATAACAATTCCTTTGTTTTCTTTGCCCGTTGACCTGTCGGCGTATCAGATTGTAATGCTTATGGCGAGCGGTATCGCGGGTCTCGTGTTAGGAGATTCGTTTTTCTTCAAGTCGCTTGAATACCTGACGACCCGTGTCAGCGTTTTGATAACTTCTTTCTCTCCGGGTGTATCCGCCTTGCTCGCTTTTATATTTCTCGGTGAGAAACTGCCGTTTCTCAGCATACTCGGAATGGTGATTTCTTTAAGCGGAATACTTTTAGTAGTTTCATCAGGAAGTTCTCACGGGGAAGAGCATCCGAAACCCGGGCACGTTAAGAAGGGTGTGGCTCTCGCGTTCCTCTACACTCTCGGGCAGGCAAGCGGCCTGATACTTCTGAAGTTTGCGAATGAGGAAAGCGAAGTGAATAGCATGACGGCTACCGCCGTGAGAATATTGCCCGCGGTTATAATTCTTCTTCCGTATTTTCTGATGAAAGTTAAAACCGCAAATCCGAAAAAAATATTCAACTACGACAGAAAGGCTTTCTACAACGTCCTTGCGGCTACAGTTCTAAGCGCCTACGTCGGAATGGCGCTTATGTTCGTCGCCGTTACTAAGACGAAAATCGCGATAGCATCAATGATAATGGCATCGATTCCGTTGATACAACTCGTTATATCGAAATATCTGTACAAGGAAAAACTTACCTGGCGTTCCATAATCGGCGCGTTCATAACCGTAGGCGGAATGGTGCTGCTGTTCTGGAAATGAAGTCTGTTCGTCCTGAAATTTCAACCATTTTTCTCCGGGCCTCATTCTGTTCTCATTTGAATTTTTATCGCAGTTGTTTTTCCCGAATAATATTCTTATAAAAAAACAATAAAAAAAGAGGTTTGGAGACCAAACCTCTTTCATATAAAAGCGGATAATATTTGCTTTATTTGATAAGAATCATTCTCTTCGTTGAGACGAAACTTCCGGCTTCAAGGCGGTAGAAGTACGTTCCGCTCGGATTGCTTCTCGCGTCGAGCGAATATTCGTAACTGCCGGCTTCGAGTTTCGAATTCACGAGAGTGTAAATCAGCCTTCCCGTAATGTCATAGACTTCAAGTTTTACGGGAGAATACTTCGCTATGTCGAATTTAATCTTAGTCGAAGGATTGAACGGGTTCGGGTAATTCTGGAACAGGTCAAA
>CAZOQR010000055.1:0-8116 GCA_964581915.1 uncultured Ignavibacteriaceae bacterium
GTTTTTTCAATGCCGGCGCCCGAAAACACGACACAATTAGTGTCAAATGTGCCATTCGTCTGACACTATAGTGTCAACCCGTTCTTTGAAAATTCGTATGCGATTTCTTACGGTTTTTCCGGCTGGCTTAACGCCGGTGATACAGAATAAATAATCTCGTCATTCATACCTCAGCGCCTCGATTGGATTTAAAGATGCTGCCTTGCGCGCGGGATAGAAACCGAAGAACACGCCGACCGCCGCTGAGAACAGAAATGCTATCCCGATTATATCAGGCGATAATGATGTGCGTATGCTCGTAAACTTATTCAGTAAAACCGATACCGCGACTGAAAGCAGAATTCCGATTACGCCCGCAGCCAGACTGAGCACGGCCGCCTCTGTAAGAAACTGCGCGAGCACGTCGCGGCTCCTCGCGCCCACAGACATCCTTATTCCTATTTCCCGCGTCCGCTCTGTTACCGATACGAGCATTATATTCATTATCCCTATGCCGCCGACTACAAGCGACACGCCCGCAATCGAGCCAAGCAGCAGCGTGATTGTTTCAGTCATCTCTGAAGCCGTCTCGGTTATTTCCGCCTGCGTGCGAATAGTGAAATCGTTAGTCTCGCCTTCATTTAGTCTGTGCGCGTCGCGAAGAATATTTTCGATTTCAGTCTTCGCGTTGTCAATTTCCTCGACCGATACCGCGCTCGCGTTTATCATGTCTATGTACTGCCCTCCCTTCAGCCTGTACAGCGCGGTTGTCGAGGGTATCATTATCTGGTCGTCCTGGTCGTTCCCCATTCCGCCGCCCGCGCCCTTTTCCTTAAGGATTCCTATCACCGTGAAAGGAATGTTTCTAATGCGTATCTGCTTCCCGATTGGTTCTTCGTCAGGAAAAAGATTGTCAACGACCGTCCTGCCCAGTATCGCGACCTTTCGGCTTGCCTGCACGTCACGGTCAGTGAAATATTCTCCCGATTCGAGTTCGCGGTTTTTTATCGTGAAGTAATCCGTCGATACTCCGTACACTGAAGTGTTCCAGTTTCCCGCGCCGCCTATTACCTGTTCAGACGCCCTTACGACGGGGGATACGCCGCTTAGAAGCGTCGCTGATTTTTTAATTCTCGCGACGTCTTCAAACGTAAGCCTGCTGAGGCTTCCGCCGCCCTTGCTAACTCCGCCCGTCTTTGCTTCTCCGGGCGATATCATTATCAGATTCGTGCCGAGCGAGTTTATCTGCTCCTGAATCCTCATTCCGGAACCGCTGCCGATTGCTACCATTATTATTACGGAACTGACGCCGATTATTATTCCGAGCGCGGTGAGCATGCTTCTCATCTTGTTTCTGTATATGCTCCTGAATGCCGTCTTCATCAGTCGTTTCAGTGAATTCATTTTCCGGACCCTCCCGTGAAATTTACGTCCTGTTCAATATTCTCTTCCGCGCCCGGAAAATCATTTTCAACCGAAACTCTTACAGCCTTCTTGTTCAACTCTATCGTTTTAAGGTCTTCCTCGGCGCTGCGCCTGTTCTTGACCGGGGTTTCTTTTTCTATGAGTCCGTCGCGCATCTGTACTATGCGTTTCGCGTACTGAGCTATGTCGTGCTCGTGAGTAACGAGCACGATTGTAATCCCTTCCTCGTTTAACTGCTGTAATAATTTCATTACTTCGATTGAAGTTTTCGTGTCGAGATTTCCCGTCGGCTCGTCAGCCAGAACAAGCGCGGGCTTGTTCACGAGCGCTCTCGCTATCGCCACCCTCTGCTGCTGACCGCCCGACAACTGCGACGGAACGTGGTCGAGTCTTTCCGCGAGTCCGACCCGTTTAAGCGCTTCTATCGCCGCCTTGCGCGGCTCCTTTATGCGTCCCGTTCTGTCGTATGAAAGCGGAAGTTCGACATTCTCTATCGCTGTCGTGCGCGAAAGAAGGTTGAATCCCTGAAACACGAATCCGATTTTTTCGTTCCTTACTGACGCGTATTCATCCTTCGTCATCGCGCTGACGTGCTTGCCGTCAAGATAGTATTCGCCCGACGTCGGCTGGTCAAGACAGCCGAGAAGGTTCATCAGCGTTGACTTTCCAGAACCCGATGGTCCCATAATCGCCGTGAATCCGCCTTCCTCAACGGTAAGGTTCACTCCCTTTAATGCCTGCACCGTAACTTCCCCGATTCTGAATTCTTTCTTGATTTGTATTGTCCTGATTACTGTTTTCATTATTTCCGTTTATAATAAATTCGCCCGTATCGCTTTCGGAACTTCCGTTTAGAATGGAGGCGGTCCGCCGCCCGGAGGTCCGGATTGCTGTTTAGTCGTGCCTGTTTTTTCTTCCTTGGATGATTTGTTTCCGGAAATGACCCTCATTCCTTCTTTAAGCATCGGACCGTCGAGTATCTCCGTGTTCGTTCCGTCCGTTATTCCTGTTCTGACGGGAATCATTATGAGTCTTCCGCTTTCATCGAGAATCCACAACTGCTTAAGGGAAGATAATGGAGAATTTTTCTCCGGCGCTCCGCTGCCGCCCGGGAATATTTTATCTCTAAGTGAATCTGGAGGCGCCGCTCCCGTGTTCTTTTTAATTCCTTCTATGTTTTCCGCGATTTCATCCGCTGTCGGCTGGAATTTTAAAGCGCTGTTTGGAACAATGTAAACGTCGGTTTTGGATGAAACGACAAAGTCCACTGTCGCCGTCATCCCCGGAAGCAGAAGCCCTTCCCCGTTATCCGCCGACACGACTACGGTATAATTTACCACGTTGGATGTCGTTGTCGGCTGAACGCGGATTTGCTTCACGACGCCGCTGAACTTCCTGTCGGGATACGCCTGCACCGTAAATCTAACCGGCATTCCGAGTTTGATTTCGCCGATGTCGCTTTCATCGACCGCCGCCTGAATCTCCATCTTCGACATGTCTTCCGCGATTATGAAAAGTGTCGGAGTTGAAAAACTCGCCGCTACGGTCTGCCCTTCCTCGACATTCCTGTCTATGACCGTACCGTCAATAGGCGAGCGTATTATCGCGTACTTCATGTTCAGTTCCGCCCGCTTGAGAGCGACTTCCGCGATTGTTACGGACGCCTTTGATGATTGATATGTTGTCTTCGATGTCTGCAGTTCAGATTCAGCGAGAAGACCTTTCTCGAATAACTGAAGATTCCTTTTGTACGCGGCTTCGGATTCTTCGAACTGCGACCTTGCTTTTTCGAGACCGGAACTCGCGTCCGTCACGGCAAGTTTCAGAAGCGATACGTCGAGTTCGGCTATTATCTGCCCCTTCTTCACTTTGTCGTTGTAATCAACGAGCACCCTGTCAATCGTGCCCGAAACCTGCGTTCCGACCTCCACCTTGGTTACAGGACTCAATGTCCCGCTGCTTGATATTACGTTTTCTATGCTGCCTTTTGTTACCGATACAAACCTGTATTGAACCGAATTGTCTTTGCCTGCCCTTAAAAAGAAAAACCATGCGGCGGCTGCCAGAACCAATAAAAAAGTTGTTATCAGCATCTTTTTCCCGAAAACTCTTTGAAGTGTCATCTTAATTCCTTTTATGTTGTCCTGTATATTTAGATGCCGTTTCAAGCGAAAACGTGCTGCCGAAAGTGAAATGCCGTTTAAAGAATTTTCATGGTCCGCAGTTCAAGAAACCGTTTAAAGGATATTTATGCGGGTAAAGATTTTTGCAAGGAACCGGAGTTCCTTTCTTTTCAGTGTTGTCAGGCTGTTGCTTCGTAAATCCTATTTTGTATGCTCGGAAATTATGCTCAGCGGTATGTGAAGCGCGCCGCTCTTGATTAATACGGCAAGAGTTATCGCCTCATCAAGACCCGCTAATCCGCTGACCATTATCTTCCCGCCGGTGATTTTTGTCATTATCTTCGGAGTCGAAAAAACGTATCCGTCAAAAACGATTGCGCACTCCTTGCCCTTGTTTTCTTCCGTGAACTTCTCCCACGCCGCTGCGCCGCTTTCGTTCAGCGTGATGTGAGTGTAGTAATTCCCGCTCTGCGGGTCGGTGCTGTAAACCGCGTCGGATATCGCGCTCTCCGACAGAACGGATTCCGGATTAAGGAAATATAATATCCTGTACTTGTCCGTCATCGTCTCTATAATTTTCTCCGACCAGGCGAATGTAATGCCCTGAAGTACTTTCCGGGACCCGTCAGAGTTCAGTAATTCTTCCGCGTCCGCGATGGATTTGACGCTTACGGGAAGCCAGTTTAATCCCGACGCGAGTTTATAATTTATAAGTTTCGTAAACTGCTCCGCGCCTTTATCGGGATTTGACTTTTCGAGCGATTTGTCGATGCTTTCCTGAATGCTCTTTGAATTATCCGTGTCTTTGACGAGATTAAAACTAAGGCGTCCGGTAGTTGTTATCAACTGCGTTACTTGTTTTCTGTTCTTGATGGAAGGAATTTCAACCGTAATCGTGAGACTGCCGGTCCTGCTTACCTCCGCGCCTTTTATTCCGTAACTGTCAAACCGTGCCTTAAGAATGCTGACGTCAACCGTTACCGCGTCGTCTATAAGATTTTTCAGATACTCTGCGGTATTGTCAGTCGGGACCTTGTAAAAGTCTTCAAGACCGGAACCGCTGCTCTTTAATTTGTTCTTTAATGATTCAACTAAAGAAGCCGCCGAAGTGTCCATTTCGAGCGTAAGTTCTTCAAGGACTTTCACCGGTACTGCGTTGTTGTTTTTATTCGCCTCTTGTTTTAAAAGTTTTACCGCGTCCGCCTTCAGCGTGAATACAGTGATTCCGTTCTGCGCGCCCGCGGGGAAAACCGCGGCAAATAGAATCAATACGAGAAGGTAAATAAAATTTTTCATGGTTGAATGTATATGTTTCGAAACGTCTTAATATTTTGACGGAATATATATGCAAATTTTCAGTGTGAACACGGGCGCGTGATTCGGGTTTAAAGTTTCCGGCTCCTGAATTAACAGTATGAATTCTTTGAGAAGCGCGTAATCGGGATTGAATAAAATTTTTTTTATGCATATAATAATGCTGCGAGGAATAAACTTACTGATAATGGAGATTAAGAAAATATTGTCCCCAAGCGAATCTCCGCCGGACAGAATTGATATAAACACGAATACCACTTACACGGGAGCGCGAACTTTCATTTCGCAAAACTTCTTCCTTTATCGGGAAACAATGATCTGCGTTTCAAGATATAAAAAAGAACATTCATAATATAAACGGTATTAATATGCCGAAAAAAATCGGACAAAAGAAGAAATCTGTCACTAAAAAAACCGAAACCGGGGAATCAGGTCTCAACCGCAGAGACTTTCTCGGTATCGTGGCAAAGACCGCGCTGCCGACTATTGCTTTCCTTTCGATGGGCAGGTTCGCAGACCTTATAGCGAAACCTCAAAAGCAGGCGGGCAAAGCCGACAGCGGCTTATCCGACAACCCGAACAGTTGCGTGCTTACCTGCGAAGGCGGATGCCGAACGACCTGCGAAGGCGAATGCAGGGGCACTTGCGAGAACGGATGCTTCCTTACGTGCGAAGGATCCTGCAAGTATGACTGCACGGGCGGATGCAACACCACCTGCGAAGGCGGATGCAAAGGAAAATGCGGCGGACCCTGCTCCGACGGGGCGTGGTAATTTATCGCTTTAATTTTTCCGGCGGATGACAGAAGAAAATAAAGTTAGAATTGATAAAGCCTCTTCCTGGGAAGAAGGCAAGTCGAAGTATGTCACGTTCGTTGTGACCGAAGACTGCCAGTTGGCCTGCAAGTACTGCTATCTCGTCGGAAAGAACAAATCCGCCAGGATGAACTTCGAGACCGCGCGGAAGACAGTTGATTTTATACTCAAAGATAACATTCATTCCGGTGAAGAATCCGTCGTGCTCGAATTCATCGGCGGCGAGCCTCTCATTGAAATCGAACTCATCGATAAAATCTGCGACTATTTTAAGTTGAGGGCGTATGAATCTAACCATCGCTGGTTCAATAACTACAGGATTGGATTTACCTCGAACGGGCTGATGTATTCCGACCCCCGCGTGCAGGAGTTCATCAAAAAGAACAGAATGCACATAAGCCTGCAGATAACAATAGACGGAACGAAGGCTAAGCACGACCTGCAAAGAGTCTATCCAGGAGGCGGCGGCTCGTACGACAATGTCGTGAAGAATATACCGCTCTGGAAAAAGCAGTTTCCCGATACATCAACCAAAGTAACGATTTCAAGCGGCGACATTCCTTACATAAAGGAGAGCGTTCTCCACCTTTTCGGACTCGGCATTAAAGAAGTTAACATCAACGTGGTTTTCGAGGATGTCTGGAAAGAAGGCGATGACGCGCTTTTCGAAGAGCAGTTGACCGGACTCGCCGACGAAATAATCGAGCGTAAACTGTACCAGGATTTCACCTGCACGTTTTTCAGCAGAACTATCGGCTATCCGTACACTGAAAACGTCAACTGGTGCGGAGCGGGGAAGATGCTCGCCGTTGACAGCAACGGAAACTTCTATCCGTGCATAAGATTCGTTGGCTTTTCTCTTCAAAACCGCGAAGGTCTCGTGCTCGGAAACGCCGATGACGGAATAGACGAAAATAAATTAAGACCTTTCCTCGTTCTTGATATGGTCTCGCAAAGCCCCGAAGAATGCATTGACTGCGGCATTGCGGCGGGTTGCGCCTGGTGCCAGGGCGCGAACTATGACTTCGCGGATACCGATACAATTTTTCAAAGGTCCACGAGTATTTGTAAAATGCACAGGGCAAGAGTCCGCGCGAATAATTATTTCTGGAATAAACTCGGAAGAAGATTAAATAAAAATCTTAGGGATGAACAATAATTCAATTTCAGCATGCTGAAATACCTGATTATAATACTGAGCGGCTCATCTGTTTCTTTCTGCCATTACGAAAGCGGAAAGACAGATAAGTCTCATAAGAACCTGATGAATCATGATGACCTCAAAAAGGCTGTTGTTTTCGCTCTGAAGAACAATCTTAAAGTCAACGTTCTCTATCCCCGCTTTAAACCCGGCAGGAAATATGAAAAGTTAATTGATGACGTTGAACACGTGAAGATTGTACCGTACAACCTCAGGAATGATTTCAAGAACTCAATTCTGTGCGCGGAGCCGAAAGACCTGAAAACAAAGGATGCGTTGAAGGGTCTGGCGAACGCCGATATAATTCTCCGCGTTAGGGTAAGTGAATTAAAGGAACTGAAAGCGTTAGTGAAAAAACTTTCCTCTTATTGCAGAAGAATAAACCTTGTCATAAGGGATATGGAAAATCTGACAAAAGACGGCGTAAGCGTCTACAGAGAACAGATTGAAGAAATATCAAAAAATATTCTCTCGGAGAAAGGAGATATCGCGTTTCCCGAAATGAATTTCCTCACCGACAGGATTATGCTCGAAAGAATGAACAACTGCGGAGCGGGAATTTCCCATATCACAGCGGCTCCCGACGGAAAACTGTATGTCTGTCCCGCGTTTTATTTTGAAGGCGCGGATAACACCGTTGGCGGCATCGGCAGCGAACCCGAAATAAGGAACAGGCGTCTGCTCGAAATAAAATACTCGCCAGTGTGCAGGATTTGCGACGCTTATCAGTGCAGAAGATGCGTTTATCTAAACAGAAAACTGACATCGGAAATAAACATTCCGTCCTGGCAGCAGTGCAGAACCGCGCACGCTGAAAGAGAAACGGCGAGACTATTTCTGGACAAACTAAAAGAGATAAAATATCCGGGCGCTGTTTACAGGAATATTTCAGAAATCAATTACGACGACCCGTTTGAAATAGCCGTGAAGAACAAGTACTCCATACAGGATTTTAAATACTTCAATTCAAATGAAAAAAGAAAATAAAAAAGTCGTCGGCGTCGTTACGGAAGCCGAAAGGGACGAAATAAAGTACCTGTTCGAGAGAAAGAACGGGCTTAACGAACTTTTCAGAAGCCTAAATGAGCCGAAGCATCCGCTCTACGACCGCATTGTGACAGATATGGGCGAGACGGCGACGAAATTTCAGAAATGGTGGGATGACGCGAGCGCGAAGTACGCGTGGAAAGGCTCTAAAGGACACCACTGGGAAATCAATTTCAACACCCGCGAAATACTGCTCGTGAAGAACGGAAAAT
>CAZOQR010000055.1:8216-10646 GCA_964581915.1 uncultured Ignavibacteriaceae bacterium
CACTGGGAAATCAATTTCAACACCCGCGAAATACTGCTCGTGAAGAACGGAAAATAATTTATTTGTCCGGAAGTCAACGGATTCTACCTGAACACTTCGAACAATTCATCGAAAGAGTTGTTAGGTTTTATCAGCAGCCTGCTGGCGCCGTAGTCGAATATCAGGTTGAACCTCCGCATCACATCGTTTGAAATAACGCCGTCCGCTTCTTTGCTCTTCGAACGTGAATTGCCTTCGAAGAACGTCGCGGTAACGTTGTGCAGCGCGTATTTGCCCAGAATGACTTTCGATACTCGTGCGGTTTTCCCTTTAATATCGCCGCTGAAACCATACCCCTCGAAATCCGCCTCTGTTTTTTCCGGCATCCTGATTTTCATACCCTCCTTTACGGGAAGTTCAACCGCAAGGCTTGAAGCATAGTCTATGTAAACCTTCAGTTCGACAGGCTCTTCATCTTCAACGGCGATTTTAATATTAAGAAAGGGCCAGTTATTTTGATTGAATGTTAGCGGGATGACTTCGTACTCCGATTCATCCGTTTTTTCAGCAGGATCCCGAAGCGTTATTGTTTTGTCGTCATAATCGACTTCGACTTTGTAATGCCCGAAATACGAATACCCGATTACTCCGTCTGTCGGCGAGTCCTTGAATTTGTCATTCTGCAGAATTATTATTCTCTGGTTTCTGAACTCGCATGTTCCGGAACGAAAGGACATTGAATCTGTCATTACGACAGGGGTCGGCGGTCCATCGCCCGCTCCGGGCAGCTGCGCGTTCACTCTTCCTGAAAGATTAATTGAATCCGCAAGGCTGCCCTTGAAGAGTATTATGCCGTCAAATCCGAATCCGCTGTCAAGGATGAGATTGAGCGTTCTGGAATCGCCGATGTTAACCGGAACAGCAACTTTATTGTTTATGAGTTTGAAAGGAATTTTATGCGGTCCGGGATTTTCACCGCCGAAAACATCTATCGTCCCGGTGAGAAGTAAAGCGCATACTGCAAACCGAAATATTTTCGCGAGCATTTTCCGCCCTTTCTATGATAGTTGTTTATTTTACGATACTGATAATTATTAAGTTACGCGAGTAACCGTCTTATTTAAGCATACCGAGTAATCACGCATCGCAATACCGCCGAAACGAATACCAAATTACGATTGAATTTCTTAACTTTATGTTTAATGGTTTAAAGAAATTGCACATAGATTTACCTACATTATCACTGGTTATCATTGTTGTTAACCTTGTACAGATAGCCGTACTGCTTCTTCAGTTCTACTCAAACAGAACAATCAAAGGAATCGGGTGGTGGCTTTCGTGGAGCATATTCATTGCCGTCGGATTTACATTTTTATACTTGCGTAGTTTTCCGGGTGTGTATTCATACTCGATATTGTTCCAGAACGC
Organism: uncultured Ignavibacteriaceae bacterium; assembly: GCA_964581915.1. GTDB lineage: Bacteria > Bacteroidota > Ignavibacteria > Tepidaquicellales > Tepidaquicellaceae > CAIKZJ01. The sequence goes on from CAZOQR010000055.1 coordinate 9,624, forward strand.
GTCGATAATGATAGGGCTTATTTTTCTTTACATCGGAATAACGCGTTTCTTCGGAAAAACGGAAAACAAACTCGCGTTATATATTTTGTACGGACTTTATGTGGTTGCAATATTTTTCTTCACTTTCATACACGAAAACATTAACGCCCGCACGGTATTGATATCCGTATCCGTTTCCGTTATCGCTTTTGCAACCGCTTATTCTCTTTTAAAATATAGAACAAAGTATCTTTATACATCCGCGACTTTTTTTGCTGTGGTTCAGATCATTCACGGTTCATACTACGTTTTCAGGGCGACAACCGCGATATTGAATTTTTCTTCTTTCGACCCGTTTTCGATTAATTTCAGCAACGTGTTTTTATATGTTGACGCGATATCCTCAAGCATGCTCTTTACATTCTGCCTGATAATTATGGTTAACCAGAAACTGAGCGAAGAAATACACACCGCGAAGGTACACTTCGAATCGGTTTTTAACACGGGGCCTGACGCGGCGTTGATTTCCAGAATCAGCGATGCGGTTATAGTAAACGTCAACGACGCTTTTTGTGCCGTTACAGGATATACACGGGAAGATGCTATCGGGAAATCGTCTTTGGAGTTAGACGTATGGAAAAACGCGGAAGACAGAGAACAGATGATGGATGAAATAAGGAAAGAAGGAACTATTGCAAACAGGGAATACGTATTCGTGCGAAGTAACGGAGAGATCCTTACGGGACTGCTATCCGCCACGATGATTGATCTGAACGGCTCTTATCATATCCTCGGAGTCGTGCACGATATTACGCACAGGAAGAAAGTTGAAAACGAAATGAAGGCGAAGAACGAAGAACTAAAAAGGGTTAATTCGGAAAAGGATACCCTTTTCTCGATTATCTCCCACGACTTAAAAAACGCTTTCAATGTAATGCTCGGATACACGGGACTGATTGCCGAAGACATCGATGAACTCAGCAGGGACGAGTTATACTCGATTGCCGTTAAAATGAACAAGGCATCCAACAATCTGTACAATCT
>CAZOQR010000055.1:10746-13634 GCA_964581915.1 uncultured Ignavibacteriaceae bacterium
ACCTCAATAAGAAATCTTACCGCGCCGGAACGGATAACGAGAAAGGAACCGGTCTCGGAATGACTCTCGTAAATGAATACGTCAACAAACTCGGCGGAACAATTTCCGTTGAAAGCGAGGAAGGGAAAGGAAGCCAGTTCACCGTGATTCTGCCGTCGGCATAGCAACCGCCAATACCCGAAGAATCCGGCACCCTCATATATCTCCTCCGTTTTCCTGCATAATAGTTGCGGCAGATTAATCGGAAATATGTATAATATTAATCTTGAATAAAAAATGACTAACCGTTAGTTTTAATGTACAGTTTCAAGTTTTAATTCTTATAAAACAACAAAAAATTTCGGAAGTGAAAAAAAGCCTGCTGATTGTTTTCTTTTTGCAATATTTTATAATTTCGCCGGCGTTCAACGACGCGGCATACTCACAGTGGCAGCCCGACGTACGGCTTACTTACGACACAGGTATTTGTCTCGTTTCTTTAAACAACGCGAGAGGCATAGCGGCTAACGGGAATTATGTGCATGCCGTATGGTGCGACGAAAGAAACGGAAACCGTGAAATATACTACAAACGCTCGACCGATTTCGGAACGAACTGGGGTCCGGATGTCAGGTTTACATTTAATTCAGAAGTTTCGTATAGACCGTCCGTTTCATTGAACGGTAGTTTTGTACACGTCGTATGGTGCGACAATAGGGACGGAAATTTTGAAATCTACTATAAGCGTTCGACGGACAACGGCACAACCTGGAGCCCTGACATTCGAATTACAAATACTCCTAACACATCGTGGGCGCCTTCGATGGCTGTCAACGGTTCCGTAATGCATATTGTATGGGAGGAAGTTATTGCTTCAAACGAAGAAATTTATTACAAGCAATCAACCGATGACGGTATCGGTTGGAGCGATAACGTGTGCCTGTCTAACGATGAAACCAGTTCCTTTTATCCTTCGGTGGCTGTTTCGGGTGCCGGCGTGCACGCGGTATGGTACGGTTACAATTCGGGGTACAGGTCCGTGTTTTACAAACATTCATCGAACGGTGGTATCAACTGGGGTCCGAACACGATACTTACAAACGTGTCCGCGCAATCATACAATCCCGCGGTCGCTGCAAAAAACCAGATTGTCCACGTAGTCTGGCACGATACAAGATACGGAAACGAGGAAGTATTTTATTTGCGCTCTTCGAATGCGGGCGCGAACTGGAGTGAGGAAGTCCGTCTAACGGATAATGCGGGAATCTCATACTATCCTTCTATATCCCTGTCGGGCACATCGGTGCATCTTGCCTGGTATGACAACAGCGACGGCAATTTCGAAATATATTACGGCTTATCGACAAACGAGGGGTTGACCTGGCAGCCGAATACACGTCTGACATACAACCAGTATGATTCATACCGTCCGTCAATCGCGGCGCAGGACACGATGCTTCACATAATCTGGAATGATAACCGTGACGGCGACTGGGAGATGTATTATAAACGAAACTTCACGACAGGCACAATTCACATCGGAAATATTTCGTCTGAAATACCGTCTGAAGTCCTGCTTCGCCAGAATTATCCGAATCCCTTTAATCCCGAAACAAAAATCAGTTTCGCAATTCCGAAAGCGGGTTACACAACTCTGAAAATCTTCGACGTAAACGGCAACGAAGTGAAAACACTCGTAAACGGAAATAAAAGCGCCGGAAATTATTCCGTTGATTTTAACGCGGGTTCCCTGTCAAGCGGAGTGTATTTCTGCGCGTTAAACAGCGGAGGAGTAACAAAAACCGGAAAACTGATTTTGTTGAAGTAATTATTCCGAAATGCGTTCTTTTTTTAATTCCGAAACGCGGTTTAAATTTTTATTATGAGATTTGATAAGCGTTAGACTTAAAAAGAATGATTATGAGGAATTAATTGTTTATTAAGACAACGGTTGAAAATTCACACAATATATTCACAAAATATAAAATCTATAAAGTTATGATAAAGGCAAAAGGTTATGCGGCGCAGGATGCAAAATCGCAATTGGCGCCGTGGAGTTTTGAGAGACGCGAGGTCGGACCGCACGACGTACAGTTTGATATTTTATATTGCGGTGTTTGTCATTCGGACCTTCATCAGGTGAGGGATGAGTGGGGCGGTTCGATTTTTCCCATGGTTCCCGGACACGAACTCGTCGGAAGAGTGACGAAAGTCGGAAGTCACGTTAAAAAATACAAGATTGGCGACCTCGTCGGTGTCGGGTGCATGGTCGATTCATGCAGAACCTGCGATAATTGCGGCAAGGGTCTTGAACAATTCTGCAGCAAGGGCGCTGCTATGACGTACAACGGATACGAAATGGACAAGAAGACTCTTACTTACGGCGGATATTCAAACGTAACGGTCGTTAACGAGGATTTCGTGTTGAAGGTATCGGATAAATTGAATCTTGCGGCGGTCGCCCCACTTCTCTGCGCCGGCATTACGACGTATTCTCCCTTAAGGCACTGGAAAGTCGGTAAAGGGCATAAACTGGGAGTGCTCGGACTGGGCGGACTCGGTCACATGGCTGTAAAGTTCGGTGTGGCTTTCGGCGCGGAAGTAACGGTATTGAGCACATCGGCATCAAAAAAAGACGACGCCTTTAAACTCGGCGCCCACAAATTTGTTGTTACAAGGGACCCTGAGCAGATGAAAAGCGTTACAGGGTATTTTGATTTCATAATTGATACCGTGTCGGCGGAGCACGATTACAATCAATACATATCGCTTCTTAAAGTTGACGGAGCGCATATCTGCGTAGGCGCGCCTCCCACTCCGTCGCAGATAAATTCATTCAGCCTGATAATGGGAAGAAAAACGCTTGCAGGTTCTCTGATTGGTGGGATTCCCGAGACTCAGGAAATGCT
>CAZOQR010000056.1:0-13594 GCA_964581915.1 uncultured Ignavibacteriaceae bacterium
GAATGCAAAGAAGAAGGGCTTCAGCCGCAGATTCCGGCTACGGCTAAAGCCCTGTGTTGGAATCTTATTCACCCCACCTTAAAAGGTGGGGTTACAAAAAGAAATCACCAAACGTCACCGGGAGTCTCCCAAAGAGCAGGGAGACTCCCGGAAACAAAATTAGAGAATCAGAAATCATTTTTCAGAAGTCTCTAATTGCTAATTGTTAAATGTTAATTGCTAATTGTTAAAGTCTTCGCAAATTACAACAGCCGACGCGTATTCGTCGGTATGTGTTATTGATATGTGGAACGTAAATTTTGAATATTCATTATCGGTCAGATGATGAATATAAGGTTTTCCTCTTTCGTCGTTGAGTATTTCGATGTCTTTCCACTTGAAATCTTTCGAGATTCCCGTGCCGATTGATTTCGAGTATGCTTCCTTCGAGGCGAAGCGTCCCGCGAAATGCGGCTCCGGCTTGGCTTTGAACGATTTGCAGTACGCGATTTCCTTTTCTGTCAGTATCTTTTCGTAAAACTTATCGCCGAACTTTTCCATTATTGATTTGATTCTCTTAATGTCGATTATGTCTATGCCGACTCCTTTAATCATATAATTTGATTCTCCTTTTTCACGATGTTTATTAATCCGGTTATTGAGTTGATGTCGTAATCCGAGCCGGGATGAACCGTATTGAACGTGTCGCCGTATCTGGCGAACACGGTCTTCATTCCGACGGCTTTCGCGCCGACTACGTCGCGTTCCGCCCAGTCCCCTATCATCAGGCACTCGGCGGCTTTCAGGTTAAGGCGTTCGAGCGCGAGGTTAAACGGAACGGGAGACGGTTTTCTTTCGCCCGTGTCGTCGAACGTAACGATGACGTCGAACAGGTGATGGAAGTTCAGGTAAGAGAGTCTAAGCCACGCTTCTCTCGAAGGAGCGTCGGACACCACCGCGAGTTTTATGCCCATCTTTATGAGTTCTATCAGCGTCGGAAATACTCCCGGATACGGCTTTAGCGCCGCTTCGCGCGCCGTCCTGTAAGCAACTATTCCGGCGGATATCATCTTATTGTCAATCGCGCCGAATTCGTCTATGAGAAACTCGTCGAACACCTGCTGGTATTCTATTCCCTCGCGCTTGTAAATCGCGGCGATTTTCGATTTTGCTTCCTCGTGAGAGAGTTTCAGCCCCGAATCTATCATCGCGATTACAGCCGCGTCTATCGCGCGCTCTTTCATCAGCATGAAATCAACAAGCGTGTTATCGAGATCGAATATTATTGCCTTTATCATCTTCCTGATTTTTTCGTTTTCAAAATATCGCTTAACAGAAAAAAGGAACCCGTGACAAGAATCATATCTTTGGCGCCGGCTCGCGATGCCGCGTATTCGTAAGCGTCCGCAGCCTGTTTTCTTATCGCGGCGCGGGATTTGTTCCTCACCGCGTTCATAAGTGTTTCGGGCTCGGCGGAGCGCTTGTAACCCGGTTTCGTCAATATCAGAAATCCGTTCAACTTTTCCAATTCATTAATGCACTTTCCGTATTCCTTGTCCGACATCATTCCGAATATTATGAAAAGTTTACCGTACTTGTATCCTCCGAGAGTTCTTTTCAGGAATTTAATGCCTTCGGCATTATGAGATACGTCTAACACCACGAGCGGGTTCCTGCTCAATGTTTTGAATCTGTAATCGAATCCCGTGTTTCTTGTAATTCTCTCAAACCCGCGCCTGAGTTCGTTTTCCGTGAACCGCATATTATACTTTGCAGCGAGAGAGTCGAATACGCCGAACGCGGTCGCAAGATTGATTCTCTGGTAATCTCCCGCAAGGGGAACACGCAGGCTTCGGAGCGAATAGTGTTCGGACTTCACATCGAACGAATGAGCGTCCGATACGGATTTCCTCTCTCTTATTTTTACATTCTTCCGTGTCTCCGTCAGCGGGGATTTCTTTTCATTACAGGCTTTTCGCACTTGCCTCAACGCGTAAGGGCTTATTCTGCCTATAACGCAGGGAACGTTCTTCTTGACTATGCCCGCTTTTTCGAATGCAATCTCTTTTAACGTACCGCCGAGGTATTCCGTATGGTCAATCGATATGCTCGTGATTACGGACACGAGAGGAGTGATAATGTTTGTCGAATCGAGGCGCCCGCCGAGACCGCACTCGATTACCGCCACATCGACGCCGCTGTCAGCAAAGTACCTGAACGCCATCGCCGTTGTCGCTTCGAAGAAACTGGGGGTTATTCTCTGAATGTCTTTGAAACGGGTCTCAGTATATTTTATAACGTAATCTTTCGATATCATCTTTCCGTTCACGCGGATTCTCTCGCGGAAGTCCTTTACGTGCGGCGATGTGTATAGTCCCGTCCGGATTCCTTTTTCGGTCAGAACGGAACTTATCATCGAGGCGGTCGAGCCCTTGCCGTTCGTTCCCGCGACGTGGATTGATTTAAACCTGCGGTGCGGGTTTCCGTCAAGCGCGGACAGTCTTTTAATGTTCTTTAAATCGTACTTTATTCCTGAGCGTTCGAGAGCAAAGAGATAATCAATGCATTCTTTGTAATTTCTGAATTTCATAAACGAAATTACATAAATACGAATTCAGGTTAAAAGCAGAAAAAAGTCGCTTTTATCGGGAGCAGGTTATAAAAATACCGACCTCATATAGAAATGAAGTCGGTACTAAACTTAGTTCGAGTTTGAAAGACTCTTTTTAATTCACAGAAATGCAGAACCGGGATTATTTCACGAGTACCATTTTACGCGTTTCAATGAAACCGGATATGTTCAGCCTGCAGAAATAAATACCGCCCGGAAGTCTTTCACCGCTGAAATACAATTCGTAACTCCCGGAAGGCAGCAATCCATTGACAAGCGCATCCACCCTTTTTCCCGATACGTCAAACACTTCAAGTGTTACTTTCTTCAACGGGGTTCTGCTATCGTAACCCACGTTGAATTTAATTTTTGTAGATGGATTAAACGGATTCGGATAATTTCCGATTAGTTCATTTTTCAAGGGCAAGCCGGTTCCCGAAGGATTTATGCTTACCGGCTGAGGCGTGAAACTCCAGACCGTTGACCACGGTCCCGCGCCGTAATTATTCCTCGCGTTGACCCGCCAGAAATAAGTGATGTTCAGACTTAGTTTTCCCGAAGGCACCGTATATTGGCTCTGAAGTACGGTCGCGGTGTCAGTATAAACCGTGAAGTTCGGCACTGTGGATATCTGAACCGTGTATGACGACACTCCCGGCAGACTGTCCCAGTCAAGAACCGGGGTCGTCGATGTTCCTATGAAACCGTTAACAGGGGAAATAAGGACAGGTGCCTGAGGCACGAGCCCTGTGGAGAAACACCAGACAGTTGACCAGTCGCTTGTGCCAACGGAATTTGATGCTTTCACCCTCCAGAAGTATGTGTAGCCGGGCTGAAGTTTTCCTGCCGGCAGTGTATATTGATTTGATGTAATAACCGCCGAATCCGTAATCACGTAGAAATTCGCCACGGTTGACACCTGAACTTTATACGAAGTCGCTCCTGATGACGGACTCCAAAGCAGCGTTAAATTCACAGGCAAATCTGTCGAATTATTAGGCGGATAGACAAGTACAGGAGCCGGGGGTATCGGTAAACCTCCTGTCGTGGTTTTAAGTATCGTTCCGTTCATGCACGCCGCCCAGCCGGTTGAGGAATTAAGCATGAAAATAGAGGCGACACCATTAGATGTCGGCGTTGATTGTTGAACCCAGGTTTCACCTCCGTTGTCAGTTCTTAAAATCTGAGATACTGCCAATGGAGAATTTACAATCGGGTCTCCTCCGGAAACCCATCCCGTACTGCTGTTTGTAAAAATTATTGAATTGAGCCTGTAGGTCGAACCGGAGGGTTTGCTTATCCAGTTTATTCCGCCGTTAGTTGTTTTAAAAATAAAACCTCCCATAGCGGTAATGTATCCTGTTGCAGGTGAGAGGAAATACATACCGAGCAGATTCTCTGAAACGTTGCAGGTCTGGGCGTTCCAGGTGCTTCCGCCGTCGGTTGTTTTAATTATTGTTCCTGCGTCGCCTGTTACCCACCCTGTGTTCTGATTAACAAAAATACAGTACGTAAAGATTCGGGCGTTATTGATGTAAATCGTACTCCACGACAAGCCGCCGTCTGTTGATTTGAGTATATATCCTTTGGATGTAACGCCCCAGCCAAGACTCTGATTAATGAAATATGTTTTCATTACCGCGCCGATATTGGAATTAAAAACTGAATTCCAGTTAACACCGCCGTTTGTCGTTTTTGCAATATAAGACACATTGTTAGTAACACTCCCGCCGGATGCCCACCCTGTCTGTGAATTTATGAACTGAACAGCCGTAAAGCCATGAGTGGATGATAATTGCTGAATCCAGTTATTTCCTCCGTTTGTAGTGTTGAGGATAGTGTACCATCCGACCATCCACCCCGTGTTTTGGTCAACGAACTGCACGTCCCTTAACGCATTGCTCGTCCCGCTGTTCTGAGTGAACCAGCCTGTCTGCGAATATAATGTATTGGAGATAAGGACTGCTGAAACTGCGAGGTAAAGAAATAATTTTTTCATTTTCTGCAAAAAATAATTATTATGGTTATTTATCAGCCCGTTTCGATGTTGACCCTATGAATAATATGGCAGTATGATAATCGGCGACATCAGGGAATTTCGATTATCCGTAACAACATATTGAAATTTATTAGTATTATAAGCAAAATACAACGTAAAATACCGATATTGTTGTTTTACCAATTATCAGGAGATTTTATTCAATAAAGCCGCAGAAATATTTCCTGAACTGAAAATTTATTAATAAATGAATTGAAAGCGCAGTATAAAACGAGTAACTTTAATGTTCAAATTTTCTGATTATTTCATTCTTAGATAAAATATCGGTTAAAGGCGCGAGGGTGCACAACCTTAAGAATATCGACATAGATATTCCGAGGGACAAACTAATAGTATTCACGGGTCTTTCGGGTTCGGGAAAATCATCTCTCGCGTTCGACACGATTTACGCAGAAGGGCAAAGGCGTTTTCTCGAGACGCTTTCTTCATACGCGCGCCAGTTCATAGGAGGAATAGAGCGTCCCGACGTTGACAAGATAGAAGGACTGTCTCCATCAATATCCATAGAGCAGAAAACAATTTCACACAATCCCCGCTCGACGGTCGGAACCGTTACGGAAATTTACGATTTTCTAAGGCTGCTTTTCGCGAGGTGCGGAACGCAGTATTCGCCCGATACGGGTCTCGCGGTAACAAGGCAATCGCTTGACCAGATATTTGAACTCGTGATGAGGGATTTCGCGGGCGCGAGGATAAACATACTCAGTCCCGTCATCAAGGGGCGCAAGGGACATTACAGGGAACTCTTCGCCGAAATACTTTCAGACGGTTTTACGAGAGTCCGCGTTGACGGTGAAATGACTGAAATAACAGACGGGATGAAACTCGACAGATTCAAGTTACACGATATCGAAGCGGTAATCGACAGGCTGACGGTGACCGAAAAATCGAGAATGAGAATATACGATTCGATTGAAATGGGTCTGAGATACGGCGACGGAATGGTGATAATAAACTCGGGAGATACCGACAAACTTTTCAACGAAAAACTCTCGGACCCCGTTACGGGAAGGAGTTTCTCAGAGCCCGCTCCCAATTCGTTCTCGTTTAACTCTCCGTACGGCTGGTGCAAGGAGTGCTACGGGCACGGAGAAAAAAAACACATCGACGAAAATCTGATTTTTCCTGACAGGAGTCTTTCATTCGCGCAGGGCGGTCTGGCTCCGATAGGAAAACTGAAAAAATCCTGGATATCCTCAATCATCACGGGAGTTCTTAAACATTATAACGTTACAATCGATACACCGGTCAAGGAATATCCCGTTGAACTAATCGACGCATTACTAACCGGAACACACGAAAAAATTCATTACACTTATACGACGAGCACTACGGGAAAAACATTCGAATACAATCAGCGTTTCAACGGAATACTTAAATACATCGAGCAGGTGTCGAGGGATACGTCGTCGCAGTTAATACGAAACTGGGCGGAGAGTTTCATGAGCGTGAATGTTTGCGGCTCCTGCAGCGGAGGAAGGCTAAGAGAAGACGCGTTATGGGTAAAAATCGACGGCAGGAATATTCACGACATCACACGAATGACGATATCGGAGGTGTATGAATATTTCGGGAAACTGGGGTTTGACGGCAACAAGAAACTTCTTGCCGCTCCGATTCTAAAGGAAATAAGAGAGAGGCTTACCTTCCTGATGAACGTGGGTCTTGAGTATCTTACGCTTGACAGAAGTTCAAGGTCGCTCTCGGGCGGAGAGGCGCAGAGAATAAGACTCGCCACGCAAATCGGCTCTCAGTTGACGGGAGTGCTTTATATTCTTGACGAACCGTCCATCGGCCTGCATCAGAGGGATAACATAAGACTGATTAAATCACTGAAACATCTGAGAGACATTGGCAACACCGTAATTGTAGTCGAGCACGACAAGGAAATGATTGAATCATCCGATTTTGTAGTTGATCTCGGTCCGAAGGCAGGCGAACACGGAGGAGAAGTAGTCTCCACCGGAAGGCCGGATAAACTCTCGGGCGACTCCATTACAGCCGAATACCTCAGGGGCAAGAGGACAATTCGCGTTCCCGAAAAGCGCAGAGCGGGAAACGGAAAAACGATAAGGTTAAAAGGCGCGGTCGGAAACAACCTCAAGAAAGTAACTCTTAACATACCGCTCGGAAAATTAATATGCATAACCGGCGTAAGCGGTTCGGGAAAGTCAACGCTCATAAACGACACGCTTTTCCGCATTCTTTCGAGACATTTGATGCGGGGACTCGAGAAACCCCTTCCGTATTCCTCAATCGAAGGACTTGTCAACAAGAAAGACGGGAGAACCGAAAGAATTATCGACAAGGTAATTGAGATTGACCAGGCTCCCATAGGCCGCACGCCGAGAAGCAATCCCGCGACATACACGGGCTTGTTCACGCACATACGCGACATATTCGCTTCGCTGCCTGAATCCAAAATCCGCGGTTACAAGGTCGGCAGGTTTTCATTCAACGTAAAAGGCGGAAGGTGCGACGAATGCGAGGGAGACGGTCTTAAGAAAATTGAAATGAATTTTCTTCCGGACGTTTACGTGACCTGCGATTCCTGCAAGGGCAAGCGTTACAACCCCGAAACACTTAGCGTGACTTACAAGAACAAATCGATTTCCGACGTGCTTGAAATGACGGTCGAAGACGCTGTTGACTTTTTTGAAGCATTCCCTTCCCTTAAGAGGAAACTGAAGACTCTTCACGACGTGGGGCTCGGTTACATTAGGCTGGGACAGCAGGCAACGACCCTGTCAGGCGGAGAGGCGCAGCGCGTTAAACTGGCGACAGAACTATCTAAAGTTCAAACGGGAAGGACGATATACATACTCGACGAGCCGACAACGGGTCTTCACTTCGAGGATATTAACATGCTGTTGAAAGTTCTGAACAAACTCGTCGACAAGGGAAATACCGTTATGATAATCGAGCACAATCTCGACGTTATTAAATCGGCCGACTGGATAATTGACCTCGGACCCGAGGGCGGAAACAAAGGAGGAGAGATAATCGCCGAGGGCACGCCGGAAGAATTCGTGGAAAAATTTGCCGGTATATCTTACACCGCGAAATTCCTGAAAGACACTCTGGCTGTTAAGAAGTGAGTTACTGATCGGTATCGCTAAAGCCGAAACGAAGTTTATCCTTCTTGAAAACAGGTTTATTTTCCGCTTCCTTTTTATCCTTAATTTCTTTCTTATCCTGCTTGTTTCCGATAAATTTAATTTCGTCTCCCCCTGTTCCTGAATCCGAAACACCGCCCACGTCATCGAAGAATATTTTCTTCTTTTGAATTTCATAATCGGGAATATTCTTCAGGCTGCTTTCGGAAGAAGGAAAAAGGACATTATCGTACATCACGATTCCTTCGTTAATGTTTGATATCTCCTCGACACTGAAGTCGTTGCTGAACACATCGTCGTCGCCCTCGATAGTGTTAATCGGCGTAACGTTTTTCTTTGTGGCAACCACCCTGAATTCGCTTTCCGATATCACGCTGTTGTCCTTAAGTGACGAATACCTGCTTTCTTCGGGACCCGTTGTAATTATTACCTTGCGCTCTTCCTTTCCGCCTGTCGAGAGTTCCTTAATCCTTTTTCTCATCAGGTATTTCTCCTTGAATTCATAGTACTTTCCGATTTCGATGATTTTCTTCGTGAGCGCGGAGGTGTTGGTTTTCATCGTATCGATATCGAACAGTTTGCTCCTGTAATCGCGCCTTATTACGTTTCCTTTTATTATAATATCGGAAATATCCTTGGAGTCGAGGTTTTCAATTATGTGTTCGGCGACTTTTTCGGAAGAAACGTCGGGCGAGAGGAAATAATTACGCAGGTCCGAAACGTCGAACATTATGAGGTTGGCTATCTTGTTCTTTTCAATCGAACCGTGTGTTTCTGACACGTCGAACATCCTCGCGGGATTGACGACTGCCATTTTCAGAAGCGACCTGTAAGACAGATTGCCTTTCTTTGCGAGGTGCGAACAGAGTTTGATTTCCGAAATAACTGACGTTCCGAGATAGCCCGTGCCGAAACTGACGTTGAGTCCGTATTTCAGCAATTCGAAACTTTCGAGTTTCTTCTCGCCGAGTTTCACGATATCGCTCGGGCAGAGAATTATGTTAACCTTCTTATCGGATAGGTAATCAAGTTCATCCTTCTGTATGTTAACGGGATTAGAGAATATCAGCCGCCCGTCGAGAAAATCATTCTCGCCGAGCACTTTAAAGAGCGATTTCGAGAAAGTTCTTCTTATGTGCTCCTGTCCGCTGCTTTTTTTCAGAATGTCGAAATAAATTTTTCTCCTGCCCTCTTTCAGCGCCTTCGCGGCGGACGTCAGGGAATAGTTCGTTATCTCCTCGTCATCCGTCATACCGATGCAGTGGAATTTCTTTATCTCGTTAAGGTACCTGCTGAACGCTTCGCTGAATGACGTCATCACTATGTCCTGAACGATAAGGAAATTGTACTTGTGAAATTCCTGAAGAAAATCCTTCGAAAGATATCCCGATGTTTCGTTAAGGAAAAGTTCGCCGTTAGAGAGAGCCCTGAAATAACTGAACGTGATGAGGTTCTTAAGGTCCTGCTTGTTTTCCGAACTCGTAAAATATTTATCGAGAAGGGAAAGCGAAAGGTTATCCTGAAGTTTGTCGTAATTTATTCTCTCGAAGAACACGCCGCTGAGCGCGTACGAGGAATTAATATTCGAGTTGAACAGCGCGGGAATTATTATCTTGTCCTTCGCGTCGATAATGTTCACGCCGGGATACTTCGTGTAAATCGTCCTGTCAGAAACCAGGTCGTTGTAATAATCTATCTGATGAATTATGTTATTCTTGATGACAATATTATAATACCCGACATTGTCGTCCTTGTCAAACGTGAGAACAAGCGCGTTTTTAAGTATTAAATATCTGTCCATTCAGCAAGATTTATAAATCTTCTATAATATATTCTTCGTCGATTAAAAATTCACTGTCATACAGAGTATTCTTTCCCGATTTAAAGACCGCGTACTGAAATCCTCCCCGAACGCTGAAAGCGCCGTATTCGCCCTTATTGTTAAGCGCGATGAATCCGACCTGAAAAAGATGGTCGCGGTTTTTACTCGACAGGAGGTTTAGTTTAACGACTCTCTCTACCGCAACCCTGCACGCTTCCTGCGGGCTTAACCCCATCCTCATCATTTCAACGATTAAAAAACTTCCGCAGGCGCGTATGCATTCTTCGCCGCGCCCCGTGGAAGCCGCGCCCCCGACCTCGCCGTCCACGTATAGACCCGAGCCTATCATCGGCGAGTCCCCTACCCTGCCGTGTAGTTTCCACGCCATTCCGCTCGTGGTGCACGAAGCCGAAACGTGTCCGCTTTTATCCAGCGCTACCATTCCAATTGTATCGTGATTGCCGTCCGCGTTGATATCCTTCTTTCCCTTCAGAACAAAATCGTCCGTATGAATCTCTTCGGGCTTAGTTATTCCCGAGGCTTTCCATTCTTTGTATCTCTTCAAAGAATTCTCTGTCATCAGGTTTTCAGGCTTAAATCCGTTTTTAATCGCGTAATCGTATGCCCCGTCGCCGGCGAGGACCATGTGCTCGGTATTTTCGAGAATCAGTCTAGCAAGACTTATCGGATTCTTAATGTTCTCCACGCAAATAACGGAGCCGACTCTTGCTTTCCAGTCCATTATCGCGGCGTCAAGAGTAACTCTTCCGTCCGCGTCAGGCAGTCCCCCGTATCCGACGCTGAGAACAGCGGGGTCGTTTTCCGAGACCCTGACTCCCTGTTCCGCCGCGTCGAGAGAGTTACCGCCGTTTTTCATTATTTCATAAGCGGCTTTATTGGCATCCAGACCGTGTTTCCAGGTTGATATGACTATGGGTTTCATTTTATTTTAATGTCTTTCCTTGTTGTAATTTTTATGTTGGAAGTTTCGCCGCCGATTATTTTCACCTTGAATCCTGCTTTTTCCATAAGCGATGCCTCGTCCGTGCAGGTATAATTTCCGCGGAACGCAAGTTCAAATGCTTTCATAAGTTTATCGTACCTGAACACCTGAGGAGTCTGAACGCTTCTGAGCGTCCCCCTGTCGATTGTATTCAGAACATAACCTTTACTGTCTATACGTTTTATCGTATCGTGAAGTTCAAGTCCCGGGATAACGCAGTCTTCCCGTTTCGAGACGGAAATGAGCCTGTTAATCAGATCGCGCGAAACGAAAGGCCTTACAGCATCGTGTATTATAATTCTGTCAGTGCTCTTGCATTTAATCTTGCAGAGAGACCTGTAAACCGATTCCTGCCGCGTAGCGCCGCCACGGGAAACGATGAGCGGTTTCGCGGAAGCCGAAAGTTTTTCGAGAAAACTTTTTTTCCGCAGGTAATCGGGATGCAATGAGAGAAAAACCGAATTAACCTTATTGCAGGATAAGAATTTATCGAGAGTATGGAAAAGTATTTCCCTGTTGCCGAATTTATGAAATTGTTTCGGGATTCCTGAACCGAACCTGACGCCGGAACCCGAAGCAGGAATAACGACGAAAAACTCCATCGGATAAAATTAATTTTTAAACAACCATCATCGCGTCGCCGTAAGCGAGGAACTTGTAATTTTCCTTCATCGCCTTCTTGTACGCTTTCATCACGTCGTCTCTTTCGGCGAGCGAGCAGACGAGCATAAGCATCGTGCTTTGCGGCAAGTGGAAATTGGTTATTAGTTTGTTTACGATGCTCAGAGTCTGGGGCGGATGTATGAATTTATCCGTCCATCCTCTGCTCGGTCTTACGTTCTTGCCCGTGATGACGCTCGATTCGAGCGCTCTCGTAACCGACGTCCCGACCGCAATGACATTCTTTCTTTTGTTAATGGAATTATTGATTAAATCGCTGTTCTCTTTCGATATCTCGTAAAACTCCGAGTCCATACGGTGTTTCGAAAGGTCCTCGACTTCCACAAGCCTGAACATTCCCAGCCCGAGATGCAGCGTTACGTAAGCGATGTTTACCTTTTTCTGATGAATTTTCTTCAGAAGTTCTTTAGTGAAATGAAGCCCCGCCGCAGGAGCCGCTACCGAACCCACGTTCTTTGCGAACACCGTCTGATACATTTCCTTATCCTTGTCTGTTGGCTCTCTTTTTATGTAATAAGGAAGCGGAGTCTTTCCGAGTTTGTCGATGTGTTTCCTGAAATCATCCTTTACATTAAACCTTACGATTCTTCCCCTTGAAGTCGTGTTGTCAATCACTTCGCAGAAAACGTTCTTATTGAAAAATATCCTGTTGCCTATCCTGACCTTTCTTGCCGGGTCAACAACAACGTCCCAGATGTTTTCGGCTTCAGATAACTGCCGAAGAAGAAACACTTCAATCTTAGCCTTTGTCTTTTCCTTGTTGCCGTAAAGCCTTGCCGGAAAGACCTTTGTGTCGTTCAGGACGAGCACGTCGCCTTCGCTCATGAAATCAATTATATTCTTGAATTTCATCGTGCGGATTTCACCCGTATCTTTCGAAAGCACCATTAGTTTACAGTTGTCTCTCGGCGATTTCGGGCTTTTGGCGACCGCGTTTTTAGGGAAAGTGTATTTAAACTGGGATAGTTTCATTATTTTACTTTAAGTTTTTAAATGCTTTTTTGCCGGGGAAGACGGCTTTCGAGCCGAGTTCTTCCTCTATTCTGAGAAGTTGGTTGTACTTTGCAATTCTGTCTGTCCTTGACGCCGAGCCTGTCTTTATCTGCCCCGCATTCGTCGCGACTGCCACGTCAGCGATTATCGAATCTTCCGTTTCGCCGCTTCTGTGGCTTATAACGGTAGTGTAGCCGTTTAATTTCGCCAGATTGATGCAGTCAACGGTTTCGGAAATCGTGCCTATCTGATTCAACTTAATCAGAATTGAATTCGCCACGGATTTTTTAATTCCTTCGGCGAGTATTTTCGGGTTTGTGACGAACACGTCGTCGCCGACGAGTTGAATTTTCTTTCCTAATTCTTTTGTCAGATTTTTCCATCCTGTCCAGTCGTTTTCCGACAGTCCGTCTTCAATCGATATTATCGGATATTTCTTCACGAGACCCGCGTACAACTTCACCATTTCGCCCGATGATTTTGAAGGAAGCCCCGATTTAAAGAACACGTATTTTGACTTCTTTCCGTTTTCGCCTTTTTCATACATTTCGCTCGCCGCTACATCGAGAGCAAGGTAAACGTCCGAACCCGGCTTGTATCCCGCGTTTACGATGGAAGTCATTATTACGTCGAGTGCCTCTTCGTTCGATTTGAGATTCGGAGCGAAACCGCCTTCGTCTCCTACGGAGGTATTGTAGTTTTGTTTTTTGAGCACGCTCTTAAGAGAATGGAACACTTCGACACCGCATCTTAGAGCGTCAGAAAACTTCGGGAATCCCGCGGGAACAATCATGAACTCCTGAAAATCGACGGTGTTATCCGCGTGCTTCCCTCCGTTAAGAATGTTCATCATCGGAACGGGAAGCGTAACAGAATCAAAATCGCCGAGATACCTGTACAGAGGCAATTTCGAGTATGCCGCGCTCGCTTTCGCCGCCGCCATTGATACGCCGAGAATCGCATTGGCTCCGAGTTTCGATTTAAACTCAGTGCCGTCGAGCGAAATAAGTTCGTCATCAAGTTCTCTTTGTCTGAACGAATCGAAGCCTGTTATTTTCTTCGCGATAACGTTGTTAACGTTGTTTACGGCTTTCATAACGCCCTTGCCGAGGAATCTTTTCTTGTCTCCGTCACGCAGTTCAACCGCCTCTCTCTCTCCGGTGGACGCACCTGACGGAACGATTGCCCTTCCGAGCGTCCCGTCCGATAGCAAAACATCGACCTCAACGGTCGGATTTCCTCTTGAATCTAAAACCTCTCTGGCGTGTATTTTTTTAATTTCAGGCATTTTCTCGTTGTTTTTACGGATTTTGAAAGTTTTAATATAAAC
>CAZOQR010000057.1:0-13507 GCA_964581915.1 uncultured Ignavibacteriaceae bacterium
GAAGGAGAAAAAGTCATCTCCAAAGGGCTCGTCGAAAGAATAGGCGCCGAAGGCTCGTCGATGACTTTTCACGTAAGAGGAGATAAGAAAAAAATTGAAAAGACAATCTTAAATCATACCGACGCGATAAAACTCGTTTTTGATGTGCTTAAAGAGGAAAGTGTTCTGAAGGACGTTTCGGAAATCGATGCCGTGGGACACAGAGTCGTTCATGCCGGTGAAAAGTATTCGGGTTCGGTTCTCATAACGGAAGATGTTGTGAAGGCGCTCGATGAATGTTCTTTCTTCGCCCCGCTTCATAATCCGCCGAACATTAAAGGAATAAGGGCGTGTCAGGAAGTGCTTCCGAACGTTCCGATGGTCGGGGTATTTGACACGGCTTTCCATCAGACGATGCCGGATTACTGTTATATGTACGCTCTGCCGTACGAACTTTATGAGAAGTACAGAGTCCGCAGGTACGGTTTTCACGGTACCTCTCACAGATACGTTTCGCAGGTTGCGATAGAACTTCTCGGAAAAAAGGAATCGAAGATTATTTCGTGCCATCTCGGAAACGGTGCCAGCGTGTGCGCGATTCTGAACGGCAGGAGCATTGATACAAGCATGGGACATACTCCGACCGGCGGACTCATAATGGGCACGAGGTGCGGAGACGTTGACCCCGCGTTGATTCCGATTCTTGAGAACGTAGAAGGCTTGTCCGCTAAACAGATTGACGACGTAATGAATAAAAAATCCGGAATGCTCGGCGTGTCGGGCATTAGCAATGATTTCCGCGATCTTGAAAACGCTTTCCACGAAGGTAACAGAAGGGCTAAACTCGCTCTCGAAATGTTCGATTACCGTCTGAAAAAATTCATAGGCGCTTACGCTATCGCGATGGGCGGTCTTGACGCGCTCGTCTTTACAGCGGGTATCGGAGAGAACGATTACGAAACGAGATATGAAGCCTGCAAGGGTCTCGAATTCATGGGACTTTATCTGGATGTCGAGAAGAACAAGTCCGTGAGAGGCGAACTCGCGGAAATATCACTGCCTTCGTCAAAGGTAAAAGTGTACGTAATTCCGACGAATGAAGAACTTATGATTGCAAGAGATACACTTGAAATAGTAAAAAGCAAACAGTCCGTTAACGCATAATTATTTTATCTCATCTTTTTTTTAAGACGCGCATTCGCGCGTCTTTTTTTATAGCAATTACTAACCTCATCAATAAATTTGATGTATGTAACCCCGCCTTTTATGGCGGGATTATTTAACCTCCCCCCGTTCCCGGGAGTCTCCCCGGCTCTATCGGGGGACTCTCGGATAAGTCTTCAAACTCCAATTACCAAATCAATAATAGATTCAAATTTATCTTATTATCCCTGAAAAACAAAATCCTGAAACAAATATTATAAAAACTGTGTTTTAAATCTTGCGATTGAAAGATTAAGTGATTTTTCCTGCTTGGGAGAAAAAAGTTTTGCCATAAACTTAAAATATACTCTTATGAAAAAACTCAATGGAGAAGTTTATTATCCGTCAGCGGAGGTTGTGAGCAACGCGAACCTGAAAGACTGGGACAAACTGAATGATTTCGCGTCGAAAGACCTTGAAGGTTTCTGGGCGAAGGAAGCCGAAGAACTCGAATGGTTCGGTAAATGGGACAAGGTGCTTGACGATTCGGAAAAACCGTTCTACAAGTGGTTCACGAACGCGAAGGTTAATATTGCGTACAACTGTCTTGACAGGCATTTAAAAACTCACAGGAAGAACAAGGTCGCGTTTTACTGGGAAGGTGAAAACGGGGAAGTCCGTGTTTTTTCGTATTTCGCTCTGCACAGAGAAGTCTCTCGTTTCGCGAACGTTTTGAAGAGTCTCGGCGTCGAAAGAGGAGACAGGGTCACCCTTTATATGGGACGCGTTCCCGAACTGATGATGGGAATGCTTGCCTGCGCGAGAATCGGCGCGGTGCACTCCGTCGTTTACGGCGGATTCTCCGTTGAATCCCTTCACGAGAGGCTCGAAGACAGTCATTCAAAGGTCCTCGTAACCTGCGACGGAGCGTTTCAGAGAGGCAAGATTGTTCCGCTAAAGGCGATTGCGGACGAGGCTTTGCAAAGAGCCGCTTCTGTCGAGAGCGTGCTGGTAATCAAGAGAACGGGTGAGAATATCAACATGGAGTTCGGCAGGGATATTTGGTATCACGAACTCGTTAACCTGCCGATAATTAATTCAAAGTGCGAAGCCGCGGAGATGGACGCCGAGGACCCCCTGTTTTTACTATACACGTCCGGCACTACTGGTAAACCAAAGGCGATACTTCACACGCAGGGAGGTTATATGGTCGGAACGTACACTACATTGAAATACGTTTTTGACATTAAGGATACCGACAGATACTGGTGCGCGGCCGACCCCGGCTGGATAACGGGTCACAGTTACATCGTTTACGGTCCGCTTCTTAACGGGGCGACGTCGTTCATGTACGAAGGAGCGCCGAATTATCCGTTTCCGAACAGATGGTGGCAGATGATTGAAAAATACGGAATCAACATACTGTACACCGCCCCGACCGCAATCAGAGGGCTGATGAGGTTCGGCGACGCCTGGCCGAACAGGCACGACCTTTCATCATTAAGGCTTCTCGGCTCAGTCGGCGAACCGATAAATCCCGAAGCGTGGAGGTGGTATTATAAAGTAATCGGGAAAGAAAAATGTCCGATAATGGATACGTGGTGGCAGACGGAAACGGGATGCTTCATGATTACTCCGACACCGGGCGTTCCTCTGAAACCCGGCTCGGGAACCAAACCTTTCCCTGGATTGAAAATGGATATTCTTGACGAGGACGGAAATCCCGTGAAAGACAACGAAGAAGGATATCTTGTAATTAAAACGCCGTGGCCGTCAATGATGAGGACGATTTACAAGGACCCGGAGAAATATGTGGAAAAATACTGGAGCAAGTACGAGGGAATGTACCTGACGGGGGATTCGGCGAGGCGCGATGAGGACGGTTATTACTGGATAATCGGACGCACGGACGATGTATTGAAGGTATCGGGTTACAGGCTCGGAACAGCCGAAATCGAGAGCGCGCTCGTCAGCCATCCTGCCGTTGCCGAGGCGGCGGCGATAGGACTTCCTCACGAGGTGAAAGGAAACGCGATTTACACTTACGTAATACTCAAAGCGGGATTCGAAAAATCAGAACAACTCAGGGAGGATTTGATTAAGCACGTCGGACACGAAGTCGGTCCTATTGCCAAACCCGAAAATGTTGAGTTTGTCGATGTTCTGCCTAAAACACGAAGCGGGAAGATTATGAGAAGAGTACTGAAAGCCCGGGCGTTAGGGCAGGACCCCGGAAACATTTCGACATTAGAGGAATAAATGAAAAAATCCCTTCCCGCTCTAAACGGGAAGGGATTCTAAAACTATTTCATCACGGAATTATTCCGCTGAATCAATAATCAGAATTATATCTCTTGGGCTTCATGTAACCGCCGCCGCTTCTGTTGCCTCTGTTGAATGAACCCCCGGGCTTTTTATTATCCGTTCTCGGCTTCGCGACGCTGACGCTCAACGGCCTGCTGTTGAACAGTTGTCCGTTAAGACTTTTAATCGCGTTTTCGCCTTCCTTGTCGTCCGGCATCTCTATGAAACCGAATCCCTTCAACATTTTCGTGTAATCGTCTCTGAGAAGGTTTATGCTCGTGACGGCGCCGAATTCCTCGAACAATGACTTGACTTCCGCTTCGGTGGATTCCCTTGCGATATTTCCTACGTAGATTTTCATGCTTATTTCTCCTGTCCGTTAGGACAATTTAATGTTTACTTGAAGTAAACTGATGAACAAAAAATAGACGGGAATAAAAAATTTCGCTTTCTCGGTAATTTCAGTAATCTGGATTACTTCGCGGCTGTAAGAAAACCGGAGTAAATGCAATAATTATCGGTCAGAAAAATATTGTTCTCATCTCTAAAGAACATACGCATTTAATTCCGCAATTTCAATCTAATGCGTCATATGGCTGAAGGATGCTTGATTCCGCTCGATTTGAGTTTTTCAGAGCATTCTTCGCAATAAATGACGCCTTTCGTGTCGATTTCTTCGACATTATTCGAAGAATGCATTATGCATTCCCAGTTCCTGCAGTGAAAAAGCCCGAGATTGTGACCTATTTCGTGAAGCGCTTCCTTTAAACTCCTGCTCAGGACAAGTTTCGGGTTCGATTCTGCCGTGTAAAACTCTTCATAAAGCCTGCATACCGACACGATTGAAAACCTTCCTTTCAACTGCGCTTCGCCGAAAACGTGAGTGAGAACGGGTACGAATAAATCGAGTTCCGTCAGTATCAGGTACAATCCGCTTTCCCCCGGATTTGACCTGATAACCGACTCGAGAATTTTTGTCGAATGGTATTGCCTTCTCGCTGAATTATAAGCAGGCTCGATATTAACGGGAGTATAGAATATTTTAATCTCGTCAAAATATAAAGACAGTCTTTCTGTCAACTTCCTAAGCAATGGGTCGTTGGAAAACTTGAGCGGGACAATATTCAGGTTCATCACTTAATCTTTCGTAAACCGTATTTGTTTATTTTATTGTACAGCGTAACCCTTTCGATTTCGAGTATCTCCGCGCTCTTGGATATGTTCCAGTTATTTCCGTTGAGAACTTTCAGAATGTACTTTTTCTCTATATCCTCGAGGCTGTTTCCGTTATCGCCGCTGAATGAAAATCCGTTGTCAATAGTAAAGTTTGATTCTTTCAGATGCAGGTCGTCGGGTTCAATCGAATCGGATTTGCCGATTACGATAGCCCTTTCAATCGTGTTCTCGAGTTCGCGGACGTTTCCGGGCCAGTCGTAATTAAGCAGTTGGTCGAGCGCTTTCTTCGATATGTCCGTGATTCCCTTGTTCATCAATTCGGAATATTTTTTCAGAAAATGATTCGCGAGAATCGGAATGTCCTGAATCCTCTCGCGCAGAGGAGGAATATTTATTGTTATGACGTTTAATCTGTAGTAAAGGTCCTTCCTGAACTTTCCGTCGTCGATTAGTTTCTCGAGAGGCTCGTTAGTCGCGGTTATGATCCTGAAATCGCTTTCGACCATCTCATTGCCGCCGACACGGTTGAATTTCTTCGATTCGATTACTCTCAGAAGTTCCACCTGTGTCTTGGACGAAACGCTGCCGATTTCATCGAGGAAAATCGTTCCGCCGTTCGCGATTTCAAACTTTCCTTTTCTTCTGAAATGCGCTCCCGTGAACGCGCCTTTTTCGTGTCCGAACAGTTCGCTCTCGAGCAGCGATTCGGATAGCGCTCCGCAGTTTACGGTTATTATCGGGAAGTACTTCCGCTTGCTGTTCTGGTGTATCGCTTTCGCTACCAGTTCCTTGCCCGTACCGCTTTCTCCCCTCAGCATTACTGTCGAATCGGTCTCCGCGACCGTTTGTATGAGGTCGATTATCTTTCTCATCTGAGGGCTCTCGCCGACGAGGTTTTCTGGTATAATGAAACTGTCAATCTGCTTCTTCAGTTCGACGTTCTCGATTTTAAGTTTCCTGTTCTCGAGCGCGTTCCTGACTATGTTGTTCAGTTCGTCGGGGTCGACGGGCTTCGTAACGTAATCGTACGCGCCGTCTTTCAATGCCTGTATCGCGGTTGGCACGGAAGCGAAAGCGGTTATGAGTATCACTATGCAACTTTCGTCAATATCTTTTATCTTTCTCAGCAGTTCAAGTCCCGTCATTCCGGGCATTTTCATGTCGAGCAGGGCGAGGTCGAATTTTCCTCTCGAAAAAATTCTCAGCGCCTCGTTGCCGTTCTCCGCGGATTCTATCACGTATCCTTCTTCCTCGAACCAGTGCGTCAGAGATTCGCGGACAATTTTTTCGTCATCTACGATAAGTATTCTGTTTTCTTTCATGATTATGTTTTCAAATGTTTATTGGTAATGTTAATTTGAAAGTCGTTCCCATGCTGGAAGTGCTTTCAACTTCTATGTTTCCCTTGTGCGCGCTCATAATTCCGTAAACTATCGAAAGACCCAGACCCGTGCCTTTCGACGTTTCCTTCGTAGTGAAGAATGGCTCGAATATGAACGGAATGTCTTTCTCGTCAATGCCGTAACCCTCGTCCTTTATGCGGATTATGGCGTTCGCTCCGTCGTGAGACAGGAATATGGTTATGCTGCCGCCCCTGTTCGACATCGCTTCTATCGAGTTTATTAGAAGCGATATTATTACCTGCTGTATCTTCTGAGGATTGCAGGTTACTATGAGTGAATTCAGGTCGTAACTTTTTATTAGTTTTATGTTGTGCATCTCGAGATGATGGTTTATGAGCACCGTGCATTTCTCGATAATGTCAACCAGGTCGTTCTTGCTGAATTCATTCTCGCTCCTGTGAGAAAAGAGCAGAAGGTCCTTGACTATGTTGCCGCATCTCGATGATTCGTCTATGATGAGTTGCAGATAGTTGTTTATCTTCTCTATCGAAGGGTCTTCCTCTTTTCCCTTTAGTTTCTTGTGTATCAACTTGCTGTAAGTCAGTATGCCCTCGAGAGGATTGTTTAGTTCGTGCGCGACAGTCGCGGAAAGTTTTCCGAGAGAAGCAAGCCTCTCCATCTGTACAACCTGCTCGTAAATGCTCTTCAGTTCCTTTGTCTTTTCTTCCACCTTTACGTTCAGGTTATCTGACCAGTCCTTTATTTCGTTGTAAGCCTGAGCCAGTTGCCTCGACATTTCGTTGAACTCGCGCGCGATTTCGCCGAGTTCGCTCCTCGACCTTACGAGTATTCTGTAGTTCCAGTTTCCCTTACCCAGTTCGTTTATGCCTTGCTGAAGTTTTTTCAGAGGCCTGTTAACCAGGTAAAGAATGAATAGACCCGCGAAACCTGACATTATGAACGTGATTATCACGGACGCGTAAATCGTGTATTTCTTGTTGTCCGATAAGGTGTTTTCCGCTTCTTTCATCGAGACCATCACGTCAAGAACGCCCAGAAGTTTGCTCTTTGAATTGTGTGCGTGGCACTCGGCTGTGTAACAATCCTTATCGTTCTTTATCGGATTTATAAGACCGAGAATTTTTTCCTTTCCTTCCGATTCGAAAATTCTGATGCTGTCCTTCGGAGAAGCCACGAGTTGCCTGGACGTCTTGTCGTGGCATACGTTGCAGGCCTCGGCGTCCATATCGACTGTCTTCATTACCTCCGAGGAATCTGTTGAAAATGTAATGACGCCTGTCTTATTGTATATACGTATCCTTTTCACGCCTTTTTCGTTTCCAATCGCCTTTATCGTCTCGTAAATGTCCTCGCGCTTGTTGTGAAGCATGCTGTATCTCGTCGAGTATTTAATCAGGTCGCTCAGGTTGTATGCGGTCTGCATGTATAAACCCGTGATGTCTCTCTGGAGATTGTATATCGTAAAGTAGGTGTATATAGAAAGAAACCCTACCAGTAAAATGAGTGTTGAAAAGAATAACTTAAAACTCAATTTATTGAGGAATAGGGGTTTCATTCGAAATAATTATTTAAAGAACTTACCTAAGCAACGCAAGATTTTCAATTTATTAATTAGTGCCTATTACAGCGCATTAATCAGACTTTCAGGAACAACTCCTCGAAATCCTTTATGCTCTTGGAATCCGTGTACGAAACCGCGCCTTCGACGATGTTTCCGCCGTCGTACATAGTCGCGCCTGCCAGTTCGGAAGGCTCCATGCTGTATATCAGCAGGTCTTTGAGCCGTTTGAATTCGCTCTTTATCCATTTGTGCGCCTGAACCGAAGGGATGAGACCCGCGAGGTTTTCTTTTAACTGCGTCGGCTTCAAAGAAAGGCACCAGGAATTCGGGTCGTTGACTTTGCTTTCGCTGTTGATTCCCGTTACTATGCCGTCGACAGGGGAGCGGAATTTCAGGTTCACATTATTGACGTCGCCTTCGAAAACAGGATCGCCCTTGCTTACCCTTTTTCCGGGTTCGGCGAAATTCTTCAGGACTACATTGCCAAGAGCGTTTAACGCGAAACCGTCGATGCCGATATTGACTTTTTCTTCGTTTTCAACTTTGACCCAGGTATGTCCCTTTGAATAATAGAAATCATCGGGCAAAAGCGCGTCCTTTAAATTGAATACCTGCAAAGCCTGCGCGTGCTCTCTGTTATAGACTTTGCTTGTCTTTCTGTTGAATATGAAAATATCAACGAGGACAAGAATTACAAATGTTGATATTACCAATAATGCTACCATGATATACTCCGTAAGTTTAATTTGTTTACTAATATATCAATCAATAAACGTGCCTGAAAACCGTTTTTCAAAATGTACATTTTTTGAACAGAAACGCAATTTTTCGCACCTGTGAAAAGTTCAAAATATATACAACTGTAAGTAAATTAAACATTTATTTTTCATAGCGATATAACTACTTGATTTATTAAGCAGTTACATTGTATTGTAATTGAACGTTCAATATGTATGATTATTAAACAATTTGTATAGATTTTAATCTCATATTGTACTTAATGAATAAGGTGCGTCTGAGATTCAATCATTTATCAAAGGGAAATATAAACTCCTCGCCGGTATATAATAATGTATATCTATTATATATAATTTGAAAGATATAAATTTATTGTTCAGGGTTTTATAAACCTGCTGTAACATGTTGCGGAATGCGCGTGCCGAGTTAACTTTACTTTTGTTTTTCGTTCTTAAAAACTCCGCTGAAAATTTAAAATATCCATCATGTACTCGATTTTCTAACTTTAATTTGACGGTTATGATTGGTAACTTAAATGATATGAAAATTTCGACTCATCTTACTTTATCATAAATTATGTTTGATTTTATTTTTAAACCGTTCAATGAGATGACCGATGAGGATTATAAGACCGTCGGTTTCAAATCCGGGCTGGAAATTCACCAGCAATTGCTTACAGACAAAAAACTTTTCTGCAGGTGTCCCGCAGGTAAATACAATCATAAATTCGATGCCGAAATTCTAAGGCATATGAGACCCACGCTTTCCGAGTTGGGCGAGTACGACGGAACAGCGCTTATGGAGTTCAAGACTAAGAAGGATATTATTTACCACATAAACAGAGAAACGGTCTGCACTTATGAAATGGACGATACGCCTCCGTTCGAAATAAACGATCAGGCGCTCGATATCGCGCTCGAAATCGGATTGCTGTACAGATGCTCGATAATAGACGAGATACACATCGCAAGGAAACAGTACCTCGACGGAAGCATCCCTACAGGTTTCCAGAGGACTTCCATAACATCCGTTGACGGCAAGGTCCCTTATAAAGACAGGGAAATTGACATTATACAATTATCAATCGAAGAAGATTCCTGCCGCGAAGTCAGCGATTACGGGCACAGGCGCGTTTACATCGCCGACAGGCTCGGAATGCCGCTTATTGAAACGGTGACGGCGCCGGATATGAAAACTCCCGTCGAAGTCGCGGAAGTAGGAAAAATATTGAGCAATATCGTGAAGAGCACGGGCAAAGTAAGAACCGGAGCAGGCGCGGCAAGAGAAGACGTTAACGTCAGCGTGACGGGCGGCACGAGAATAGAAATTAAAGGCGTTCCCAGCCTGAAAAGAATTCCTCTGCTTACTTACAACGAGGCGATGCGACAATGGAACTTGCTCAGACTGCGCGAAGAACTCAAGAAAAGAAACATTACCGCGGACACCTTCGAATCACACACATACGACATCACAAGAATTCTAAGAAAAACAAAATACCAGCCGATAGCGAATTCCTTACAGGAAGAAAAAATCATAAACGCGGTTGTCCTGAGAGGTTTTAAGGGTCTTCTGAACTGGCAGACTCAGACAGAAACATATTTCTCGAAGGAAATATCGGACAGGGTCAGGGTTATTGCCTGCCTTTCTTCTCTGCCGAACATAATTCATTCCGACAGCACTTCGGACACGATATCAATCGCCGAATGGCAGAAAATTAAAAAAGCAATAAGCGCTCACGAGAACGATACTGTGGTAATTGTCTGGGGCTCGGAAACGGACGCGGCGACGGCATCGAAGGAAATCGCCATAAGGGCGAAGGAAGCTGCAATAGGCGTTCCTTCGGAAACAAGACAGGCTTTGAAAGACGGCACGACGGGTTTCGAGAGAATTCTTCCCGGACCGGACAGGATGTACCCGGATACCGACCTTCCGCCAAAAAGAATTACTGACGAAAGAATCGAAAATATTAGGAAGAATCTTCCCGAATATTACTGGGAAAGGGAAAAATGGTATCAGGAAATCAACGTGCCCGAAGACCTAATTGAACCGCTCGCGATTTCTAAACTCGCGGTCATTTTCAGGCAGTTAGTTACGGAAATGGAAATTGACCCGAAACTCGCCGCGAAGGTTCTCATTCAGTATCCGAAACGGCTGAAGAAAATGAATGTAGTCTTTGACAGGATAGACGACGAGATATTCATAGCGATATTAAGAGCGTACAAGCAGAATCTGATTTCAAAAGAAGGCATACTCTACGCGCTTCAGGATACGGTGAAATACGGAATGTTCGACCTTGATAATCTTCCTCCGCCGATAGATGAAAAAGACATTCCCGGCATTATTCGGAATACTTACGCGGAAATGAACAGAGTGAATCTGCGCAGGGCGGAGAATATTGAAAAGGTCCTGTGCGGAATGGTGATGAATAAAGTAAGGGGCAGAATTGACGGCACATACGTTTCAAAAGCAGTTTCAAAATTCATTAAGGAGTTAAAGTAATGGGCGACGAATCATATAAAGGATATAAGGGCAAGGCATTAAGCGCGTTAAAAAATTTCGACGCGCTCGTCTGGAGCGACGTTGTAATCGATACGGGCAAGGCGAAATACAAAGGCATTATTTTACCCCGTTCTGAAACGGCGGATTCGCTGCACGTTGTTTTAAAACTGCGTTCGGGATATAATGTGGGCGTTCTCGCCGAAAACATAAAAGACATTAAAATTGACGGCAGGAAAGAAGCGCACTATAAGATTCCGGAGAAAGCGTTCCCCTTTGACCCGGTAAAACCCAACGTGAAACTTCTCGGTACGGGCGGCACGATTGCCTCAAGGCT
Source organism: uncultured Ignavibacteriaceae bacterium (assembly GCA_964581915.1). Classification (GTDB taxonomy): domain Bacteria; phylum Bacteroidota; class Ignavibacteria; order Tepidaquicellales; family Tepidaquicellaceae; genus CAIKZJ01. Next base: position 11,099 of record CAZOQR010000057.1, read on the forward strand.
CGATTACAGGACCGGCGCGGTTATTCCCGCGTTCACGCCTGGCGAACTTTACGGTTCAGTGCCCGAACTCGCGGATATCTGCAATCTGGATACCGAAAAGTTATACGGAGTTTTCAGCGAAAATATGGCGCCCGAGCAGTGGATTGGAACAGCGCAGGCAATCGGCAATGAGATTGAAAAGGGAATTCAGGGAATAGTTATCGGACACGGTACCGATACTATGCACCACACCGCGGCGGCATTATCGTTCATGGTTCAGAATTCTCCCGTGCCTATCGTGATGGTCGGCTCGCAAAGGTCGAGCGACAGACCTTCGTCTGACGCGGCGCTGAACCTGATGCACAGCGTGAAGACCGCGGCGGAAAGCGATATCGCTGAAGTTCTCGTCTGCATGTTCGGTCCGACTTCGGACGAATACGGTCTGCTTCACAGAGGCACACGAGTGAGAAAAATGCATTCGAGTTACCGCTCGACTTTCAGGACGATAGGCGATATTCCCGTCGCGATGGTAAGCAGGGATAAGATTACGCCGTTAAGAAGCGATTACAAGCGCAGGAGAAATGACAAGAACGTAACCGTTAACACCGCCTTCGAAGAAAAAGTCAGCATCGTTTATTACTATCCGAACATGAAGCCCGACATAATCGATTCGCTCATAGATAACGATTACAAGGGAATCGTCATAGCGGGAACGGGACTCGGACACGTCAACAAGCCTCTTTATCCGGCGCTGAAACGCGCGAAGGAAAAGAACATCGCGGTTTATATGACCGTGCAGACTTTGTGGGGCTACGTGCAGATGTACGTTTACGATACGGGAAGAGATATGATGGAACTCGGCGTAATACCAACGGCTAATATGCTTCCCGAAGTCGCTTATATTAAACTTGGATGGGCTCTTGGTCAGACCGGCGATCCGGAGAAGGTAAAAGACATAATGCTGACTCCCATAAACGGAGAAATTACGGAGCGCGAACCGAGCAACGGATATCTGATTTATCAGGGCGGAATACCCGAAGTCGAAGAGTTCATTTCGAAACACAGAAAATAGTTTTATATTTCCTCAGGAGTGAAATTTGAAAAATAAAGGTATCGCGGTCACGGCTGCCGGCTCTCTTATCAGTCTTGTCCTTGGAATTCTGTATGCCTGGAGCATACTGAAAGTGGCAATCGAAGAATCCATTAAAGCGGGAACGGGGTTCAACTGGGAAATATCCTCGCTGAACGATCCGTATTCCGTTGCGCTTCTCGCTTTCGCTTTTACTATGATAGTCTCGGGAAAAACTCAGGATAAACTCGGACCGAAGGTAACCACGTTCATCGGAGTTTTTCTGGTCACAGGAGGACTGCTTCTGTCGGCGGTATCGACCGAATACGCTGTATGGATTATCGGTTACGGAATAATGACGGGTATGGGAATCGGTTTCGGATATGCGGCAATTACTCCGGTCGCGATAAAGTGGTTTCCTCCGCAGAAAACCGGCCTGATAACGGGTATTGTCGTTTCAGGCTTTGGCCTTGCTTCCGTGTACATCGCTCCGCTTTATACGTTCCTGATAGGTAAATACGGAATCTCAGGCGCGCTCATTATATTCGCAGCAGGTTTCTTTGTTATATCTTTCATCTCAACTTTGTTCCTGAAAAATCCTTCTGATGATTATATAAGAAATATTAATCAATCGGCATCGAATGCTTCGGTAAAACGTATCGATGAAGGAATATCAACGGGTAAAATGCTCAGGTCGCCTTCCTTTTATGTTCTGTGGTTTGTTTACTTTGCAGGGGCTGGCGCGGGTCTGATGGTAATAGGTTTCCTCACGGAAATGGTGAAGAAAGGACTTGGCGAAAGCGCTTTCATCGCCGTGGCAATTCTCGCTGTCGGAAACGCCGCAGGCAGACTCGTTGCAGGATGGATTTCGGATAAGATCGGAAGAATAAAAACACTTCTCATTCTATACTCCGCGCAGGCTCTGCTTATGTTCATTTCGGTTCCCGTGTCAATGAACGAATCGCCGGGTGTCTTTATTCCTTTGCTGCTCGCTACACTCATCGGATTCAACTATGGCTCGAACCTCGCTTTGTTCCCGTCATTGTCAAAAGACAAATGGGGTCTTAAAAATTTCGGAATAAACTACGGTCTCCTTTTCACCTCGTGGGGGCTCGGAGGATTCATTCTCAGCCGCGTATCTCAAATGATAAAAGCATCCACAGGTACTTTTGAATATTCATTCTACCTTGCCGGCTGCCTGCTAATTGTCAGCGGCATAATTCTCGTCTTACAACTTCGCATAGATAAAAATTAAACGTCTAAATTTTATACTATCGCTCAAATTATATGCATTTTTTTTCGTTATTTAATATGTATGTATCGATAATAATTTATTATATTATAATAAATTACTGTTTTAT
>CAZOQR010000058.1:0-13453 GCA_964581915.1 uncultured Ignavibacteriaceae bacterium
CGCTTTTGGCGTTCTAAATAAATCGTTGTTAATACGCTATTTTATAATAAACAGCATAAGCGTCATATAGTATAAAAAATTTTTTTATAGTAAATTCACTATCAGTGATGAAAAATCGGACATTAATTGACCAGATAAAAACGGTATTTAATCTGAAATCGGAAAAGGAATTCATTGATTTCCTCATCTGGTTATCTGAGATATCTAATTTTATCAAAATTCCGGAATATGCAACGTCCATACCGGATAAGTTATATAATCTCTTAGAACTTGTCGACACGCATTACACGAATCTTGAAGAGGACAGCAAGAGCAAGATTAACAGTCTAAGATTAATTGCCGAAGACCTCAAGAAATCAAATGAACTTCTGCTTGCTGAATCTAAGAGGCAAAAGTTTATTTACCTGACACTAAAAGAAATACTACTCATACTTCTTCAGTATCTCGGGAAAAAAGTGGATAACATCGAGGGACTGAGCATGGAGCAGATGCTTGATTCGATATCCGCACTCGTTAAGGAGATACAGAATCCTCAGGACAGTTATTTGATCAGCCGTGGTAATTTCGATACGTTTACGAACAATATAAAGGATATAATATTCCAGACGGATGCCAAGGGGAAGTTGATATACATAAACAAGGCCTGGTGCGATATAACAAATTACACTCTCGACCAGTCATTGGACAGGCCGTTTGGCAGTTTTATTTATCCGAGCGATTTTTATCTGTATGAAGAGTGTTACAGTAAACTTTCGAGAAAAGTAAATGATTATTGCCGTTATCAGGTAAGACTGCGGGCAAAAGACAACACGCCTATCTGGGCTGACGTATTTTCGAGGCTCTTATACGACGAAAGCGGAAGAATTGTCGGATTATACGGAATCATTTCGGACATAACAGAAAGAAAGAAAGCGGAAGATGAATTAATAAAATTAAAAGAGACAGCGGAGGAAGCGGCAAGAGTTAAGTCTGAATTTCTCGCAATTATGAGCCATGAAATAAGGACGCCTATGAACGGTGTACTGGGAATGACCGGATTGCTTCTCGAAACGAATCTTACGCCTGAACAGAGGGAGTACGTTGAAACTATAAGAGTCAGCGGAGACACGCTGCTTACATTAATAAACGATATTCTTGATTTCTCAAAAATAGAATCCGGAAAGATGGATCTCGAAGAGGCTCCTTTTGAAGTCAAGGAGTGTATAGAGGAGGCGTTCGAACTTCTTGCATCAGAGGCGGTGAAGAAGAGACTTGATTTGCTGCATCTCATAGAGCAGGACGTTCCGGATTTCATAATCGGCGATGTTACGAGGCTAAGGCAAATACTCGTCAATCTAATAAATAACGCTATCAAGTTCACGGATTACGGCGAAGTGCTCGTGAACGTGAAGAAAATCAGTCAGGATGATGATATTGTAGACCTTCAGTTCATGGTGAAGGATTCGGGCATAGGAATTCCGGATGAAAAACTGAATCACATTTTCCACAGTTTCACTCAGGTTGATTCTTCGACGACGAGAAAATACGGAGGGACCGGACTTGGTCTTGCGATATGCAAGAGATTAGTCGAACTCATGGGTGGAAAGATATGGGTGAAGAGCAAGGAGAAACAGGGTTCGACGTTCTATTTCACGATAAAGACAAAAGTATCCAAGGTTATTCCGCCGAAGGTGTTCTTAAAATCGTCAACACCCGCTTTAAAGAACAAGCGTGTTTTGATTGTCGATGACAACGAGACCAATCTGCATATTCTTACTCTTCAATGCAAGAACTGGGGAATGATGCCGCGTACGACCAGAAATCCGAAAGACGCGGTGAAATGGATAATAAACAACGACCCGTTCGATATCGCGATACTTGATATGCTCATGCCGGAGATGGACGGTTTTGAACTTACTAAAGAAATAAGAAAATACAGGGACAAGAAATCGCTGCCCGTTGTGATACTGAGTTCGGGCGGTTCACAGGATATAGACAAGCAGGAAATTAACGAGTATCTGAACGCGATAGTATCGAAGCCGATAAAGCAGGCTCAGTTATACAAAATGCTAATGTCAATTCTCGGGCCTACGATAGACACAACGGTAAAAAAGACGGAAAAAGAAGTATATAAGGCTGTTCAGGAAACAAAACAGAACAAGAAAAAACTATCCGAGGAAATTCCGTTAAAAATTCTTGTTGCCGAGGATAATATAATAAACCAGAAGTTGATCGTGAAAATCCTGTCTCAATTAGGCTATCAGTCGGATGTCGTCAGCAACGGAATTGAAGCCATAGATGAACTGAAGCGTGTAAGATACGATCTTGTTTTCATGGATGTCCAGATGCCTGAAATGGACGGAATCGAGGCAACTAAATATATTGTTCAAAACTGGAATTCTGAAGAGAGGCCGTTCATTATCGCGATGACTGCGAATGTCCTGCAGGGTGACAAGGAGAAATGCTTAAACGCGGGAATGGATGATTATCTTAGCAAGCCGGTAATAATAGACGACGTACAGAACATAATCAGGAAGTGGTCGGAGAATCTAAAGGTAAGGAAAACGGAATCGCGAAACATAAAATCCAGTTTAATGCTTGATTCCGAGATTATATTCGGATTGAAGCAACTGAATGAAAGCAGCAATTTCAAGGAGGTAATAAGCCTGTACATGGAACTCGCTCCCGAACTTATATCGGAGATAAAGAAATCGTTCAGGAGCAATAATCTGCCGGCTATCAAAAAGGCATCATCAAACCTCAGACGGATAAGTCACAATCTTGGGGCAAACAGGCTTGCCGAAGTCTGCATAATGGTTGAATCCCTGAACGGCAATAACACGAGGGAAGAACTTGAGAGTTTAATAGACAGGCTTGACAACATATATAAACTCACACACGACGAACTGAAAAAAATATAAGTAATCCTCATAACTAAGAAAGAGGGCGCGGTTTTATTGCGCCTTCTTTTTATTTTTATATTTATCCTCGCGGTGAAATAATATATATTAACTTCATTCGTTTAAAATCATTCTGGTATGAGATTTAAAATATATCTTGAGTACAGAGGAACAAACTATGCGGGCTGGCAGCAGCAGAAGGACGCGAAGACCATACAGGGCACGCTGATAAAATGCGTAACGGAGGTCCTTCAAAAATCAAAAGGAGCGAACAGATTCACCGAACTTCAGGGTTCAGGCAGGACTGACAGGGGGGTACACGCCATAGAGCAAGTCGCGCATCTCGAGTGCAGCACGATGCTTGCCCCTGAAATACTTAAGATGAAGATAAACGATATTCTTCCGTCGGACATAAATATTCTTGAAATTGAGAAAGCGGGTCACAATTTTCACGCGAGGCACTCGGCGCAAGCGAGGCAGTACCTGTATGTAATTTCCCGGAGGAGAACGGCGTTTGAAAAGAATCTCGTTTGGTGGATAAAGGACAGGCTTGATGCAAGCGCGATGGACAAGGCCGCTTCAGGGATGAAAGGAATGCACGATTTCATATCATTCGCCGAAAAACTTCCGGAAGACAAGTCAACGCTTGTCGACGTGAAAGACATAAGCGTAACGGAGTCCGGTGATAAAATATATATCAGAATAAGAGCATCGCATTTTTTGTGGAAAATGGTGCGGCGAATCACGGGTGTTTTAGCGGAGGCAGGGCGGGGCAATATTTCTGAAAAGGATATCCAAAACTTCTTAAAATCATATTCGAAAGAGCCTGCATTCTTCACTGCGCCTCCGTCGGGTTTGTTCTTAGAAAAAGTATATTATTAAAACATAAAAAGAGTTAAATTAAAATATTATTTACTCTTTTATGCGGAATACAATACTGATTTTATTTATTCTTTTTTTTACGTTGTTTCGTTCCGAAACCGCAAAATCAACTTTCTCGATTTGCGCGATAGACCCTGTTACCGGCGAGGTCGGGAGCGCGGGCGCTTCGTGCATCGCGAACTGCCTTATACTCAGTTACGTGCAGCCCGGATGGGGAGTTGTGCATGTTCAGGCATCCTGGCTTCAGGGTAATTACAATTACGCGTCTTATCTTATGCAGCAGCATTATTCGCCTTTGCAGATAAGGGATTCGCTTGTAGCGCACGATTACGGGAATAATCCGACTGTGCGTCAGTACGGGATGGTTGACCTCACAGGGGGAGGAAGAACGGCCGCATACACGGGTGTCAACTGCACGAATTACAAGAATCACATTATCGGACCTACTTACACGATACAGGGGAACATACTTCTCGGGCAGAAAGTACTCGATTCAATGGAAGCGAGGTTCAACAGGCAGCAGGGAACATTAGCCGACAAGTTGATGGCTGCGCTTCAGGGAGCGAAAATGGTCGGAGCGGATACGAGGTGCAATTCATACGGGAAGTCGGCGATTTCGGCTTTTCTGAGAGTTGCAAAACCCGGGGACACGCTTGGAACCTACTACTGCAACCTTGTAGTTCCGAACACGCCAACGACGAAGGACCCGATTGATTCTCTGCAGACGCTTTTCAACAACTGGCATGTTACAAACATCAGTTATTCCGACGAAGAAATTCCAGCGCGTCCGGAATTATACCAGAATTTTCCGAATCCGTTCAATCCTCTGACGAAGATTAAGTTCGCCATAAACAGCGCTTCGTTCGTCACACTAAAGGTTTACAACAGTATCGGAAAGAACATTGCCGTCCTAATAAACGAGAACATGAATGAAGGAGTGTACTATTCGCCGTTCGGGGCATCGGATTTACCGAGCGGGGTATATTTTTACACTCTGGAAACGCGGGACTTAAGGACTGGAAATATATTTAAAGAATCAAAAAAAATGCTAATCGTAAAATAACGTCAACATGATAAAGTTTTTCGGAAGGTACTCAGACGCGTTCAAGCCCAAGGCAAAAATCGATTTATGGAATGAATGCGAAGAATTATACAAAGCAAACAATTACGCCGCTTCCTATTCAAAGTTCTTTGAATACCTGCGGGACGAGGAAGTGAACAATGTTTTCACGACTCTTGACAACGGGGTCATAAAATTTCAGGTACTTCAGGGTTCAAAGGAAATCAGGGGATTCTCGGACGGGAAAAAGATTTCCGCGATAGCGATAGTCGCGGATTACGATAAACTCGGAGTCGCAGTAATGAGAAGGCTGATGGAACTGAACTACACGCTTTATTATTCGCGGTTCGCGGTCAAGGACAACCGGATAGTGCTCAAGTTTGATTCGAGCGTTCTCGACTGTTCTCCCACGAAACTATATTACGCATTAAAGGAAGTATGCCTGAAAGCCGACAAGCAGGATGATACGCTTCTGGATGATTTCACGATACTGAAGCCCGCCGACATGAAAATCGAGCAATACGGGGACGCTGAAATAAACACAAGTATGAACTATTACAGGAAATGGATAAGGGAAGCGCTTGACAGGGTTAAACAAGTAAACAAGGAGCAGTTTTCAGGCGGAATAACCTACCTGTATCTCGATTTAATATACCGCATCGATTATCTTCTGCAGCCGCACGGCAGCATAATGAACGACATAGAAAAAATAAGTTGGAATTACTTCAATCAGGAGAACGTGAGTCTTCTACAGCACATAGAGTCCATGGAGGAGCAGTTGAGCAAGATGCTGGCGCGACCGGACGAGTCTGTAAAGAAGAACTTTTACGGAATCAAGTCAACATTCGGGCTGGCGCCTCCGTCAGTCAGCGAATCGGCTTACGACGTAATAAACAAGAACACGGGAAACGTGAAATGGTACATAGACAACAAGCACGAGGATTTCGCGCTAGCGATTCTGGAATACATAGCGGGGTACTGTCATTTCAGTTACGGTCTGAACAAGTCACTCAGAAGGCTGTTCGGGATGGTCATAGAAATGCTTAATCAGGATTATCTTGATGAAATCGGCTACGCGAAGAAGTACGTAACAGACGGAACGCTCAACAGCGATTTGATAGTATCGGACATCAACGCGTACATCGCAGCGGACAGGGAAGAATACCCGTCATTGAATTTCGACGTATCGCAATTGAAGTTCGGGAGCAAGATAGAATTCATAAAGTCATTTTATGACGGCATTATTAAACTAAGTTACAAAAATTAAACATGCATACACAGGAAATCATTGACAGTTATCAGCAAGTAATAATACAGATAGCGACGGCATTCGGAACAGGCACGGGTTTTTACGTAAAGGACTTCAATCTTTTCGTCACAAACGACCACGTAGTAAAAGAAAGTTCGGAGGCGGTTATAAGCGGGAAGCACGTTCCGAAAGCGACCTCGCCCGTGATGTTCTATGACCCGAAGTATGATCTTGCATTCATAAGGGTACCGGAAGGCATAGAACTGCCTGACAGGAAAATCGGGAAGGCTCCCGTACACGACGGGGACAGGGTAATAGCAATCGGTCATCCATACGGGCTCAAGTACACGGCGACGGAGGGGATAGTATCGAAGGCAAAGAGGCTTCAGAACGGGTTGAATTACATACAGATAGACGCGGCGATTAATCCGGGGAACAGCGGCGGACCGCTCGTTGACAAGAACGGCGAAATCGTAGGTGTAAACACGTTCATAATATCGGGCGGCGACAATCTGGGATTCGCGCTTCCGTCCGAATACCTCATCGAGGCGCTCAACGACTACACGCCATATAACGGGAAAACCGCAATCAGGTGCAAGTCGTGTTCGAACATAATAACGGAAGAGAGCATCGACGGCGAGTATTGTCCCGAGTGCGGTTCGGGTCTTTCGATACCGAAACTAAAGAAAGAAGAGGAATACAAGCCTGTAGGCGCCGCGCTCACGGTTGAAAAGATTCTTGAATCGTTAGGCAAGGACCCCGTAATCTGCAGGAGAGGTCCGAACAGGTGGGAAGTAGAGGAAGGGAGCGCGAAGATATTCTTCACGTATTCGGAAAGCGGGTTTATAATCGGCGACGCATACATCTGCATGCTGCCGAAGCAGAACATCGGGGCGCTGTACGAATATCTTCTGAAAGAGAATTACGACCTTGAGAGCGTAGCGTTCAGCGTAAACAACCAGAACATAGTGCTTTCGATGATAATATACGACCATTACCTAACATTCGAGACAGGGCTGGAAGAATTCAAGGCGCTCGTTAAGAAAGCGGATTATTACGACAATTATCTAATCGAGACATACGGAGCGCTTCCGAGGCTTGAAGACTCGGACGATTAAAAAATTACAGATTAAAAAAACAGAGAAAGGTTAAAAATATTTATGGGTAAAATCGCGTTTGTATTTCCCGGGCAGGGTTCTCAGGCGGTTGGCATGGGAAGAGACCTGTATGAAAATTCAGAGAAGGCAAGAAATTTATACGACAAGGCGGATGAGATAATGGGTACGTCATTATCAAAACTTTCGTTTGAAGGACCTCAGGAAGAACTCAAGCAGACAAACTACACGCAGCCGGCATTGTTTGTTCATTCATACATACTGTCATCGCTTCTTGAAGGCAAGTTAAAGGCGGACTGCGCGGCGGGGCATTCGCTCGGCGAGTACACGGCAAACGCTTACGCTGGTTCGTTTGATTACGAGACGGGTTTAAGGTTAGTGAAGACGAGGGGAGAACTGATGAAGCAGTCGGGCGTGATTCAGCCGGGAACGATGGCGGCATTAATCGGTCTGAACGAAGAGCAGGTGCTTGAGGTCTGCAAACTCGCGTCGGGCGCGGGCATAGTGCAGGCGGCGAATTACAACTGTCCCGGACAGATAGTTGTTTCGGGCGACATAGCGGCGATAGACAAAGCGGTGGAGGTAGCAAAAGGAGAGCCGTTCAAATGCAGGCCCGCGAAGAAACTGGAAGTCAGCGGCGCATTCCATTCGGAGTTAATGAAAACATCCGATACGGAATTAAGAAACGCGCTACAGGGCACGGAACTGACAGACGCGCCGATACCGGTTTACACGAACGTTGACGCGAAGCCAATCACATCGAAGGATGAGATAAGGGACGCGCTGTCGCGGCAACTTGTATTTCCTGTCAGGTGGGAAATGCTAATCAGGAACATGATAGCCGACGGTGTGACAAGATTTTACGAAATAGGTTCGGGCAAGGTCCTTACCGGTTTAATTAAGAAAATTGATTCTTCGGCGGAGACGTTCAACATCTCGACGTTCGAAGATGTTAAAAACATATAAGGGAGCAAACTTGAAAGAATATCCGATAGAGTACAACGGGATAAAGATAGATCCGATAATATTCACGCAGGGATTTGTTCCAGCGTGCAACATGAAGATATGCCACGGTCAATGCTGCGACTGGGGCGTTTACATGGACAGGGATTTCAGGAACGTTATAATGAAATTCGAAAAGGAAATAATCGAAGCGATGGACGAGAATCAGATAAAGGATACAACGAAGTGGTTCGAAAAGGAACTCGAAGTGGACCCTGATTTCCCGTCGGGTTTCGCGATAGGCACGGAGGTTTACAAGACGCCGAGGAACCACTCACAGTGCGTGTTCAAGGACAAGCACGGCTACTGTTCCATACAGGTGGCGGCGGTGAAGAACAACATGCACAAATGGGCGATAAAGCCGAAGTACTGCATAATGTATCCGCTGACGATACTTGACAACGTGCTCACATACGACGACGACCACGCGCAGAAACTTGATTACTGCGGGATTGACAAGAAGCAGAATTTCACGCAGACCGTTTTCGAAGCGATGACCGAGGAACTGCGGTTCGTGCTTGGCGAGGACGGATACAATTACGTAAACGATTATTACCAGAAGCATTACAAAAACACGACAAAATTCTGATGTACGATTTGACAGGCAAAGTGGTACTTGTAACGGGCGGTTCAAGAGGAATCGGCAGAGCGCTCGCGGATAAATTCGCGCAACTCGGGGCGAAGGTAGTCATAACGTACAAGAGCAGGATTGATTTCAGGCACTTCAAGCCGCGGGGCATACACTATTTCAAGTGTGATTCCGCGGACGCGAAGCGTGTGAAGCAGGTAGTCGAGAACGTTATAAGCAAATTCGGAGGCGTTGACGTGCTCATTAACAACGCGGGCATAACGAAGGACGGATTATTAATGAGGATGACAGAGAAGGACTGGGATTCGGTGATAGACACTAATTTAAAAGGGACGTTTTTATTCTGCAAGCACGCGGCAAAGAGCATGGTAAAAAGGCATTCGGGAAAGATAATCAACGTCAGTTCAATAGTCGGCACGACAGGCAACGCGGGTCAGGCGAATTACGCAGCATCGAAGGCGGGTCAGATAGGAATCACGAAGGCGCTGGCGAAAGAACTCGGACCGTACAACATACAGGTGAATACGATAGCGCCCGGTTTTGTAGAAACGGACATGATATCGGTACTCAGCGCTGAAGTGCGGGAAAAGATGTACAAGATGACGGGCACGAAGCCCGCGAGTCCGGACAAGGTAGCGGACTTCGCGGCGTTTCTGGCGTCGCCCGATTCTGACCTCATAAACGGCCAGACGTTCATAGTAGAGGCGTCGCAATTAAGAAAGGAAGACAGAAAATATTTTAAAAATAAACCATAACAATGAAGACACTCGAAAATAAAATCGCAATAGTAACAGGCGGAGGCAGGGGAATCGGACGTTCAATAGTAATCGATTTCCTGAATGAAGGCGCGACTGTAATAGCGTACGACAAGGTATTCCCGGCGGACTTCGACGAGTTCGCGTCAGAGCGGGCGAAGGAGGGGCAGAAAGTTTTCAAGAAAGCCGTGGACGTTACTGATACTGACGGGATACAGAAAGCGATTGACGAGACGGCGAAGGAATTCGGTTCGATAGACATACTGGTAAACAACGCGGGAATAACGCGGGACAAACTTCTGCTGAGGATGACAGAGGAGGACTGGGACTTAGTTCTTGACGTAAACCTGAAGGGCGCGTTCAACGCGACGAAGGCGGTAACAAAGTACATGGCGAAGCAGCGGAGCGGAAAGATAATCAACATAAGTTCCGTAGTCGGGGTGATGGGCAACGCGGGTCAGGTCAATTACTCGGCATCAAAGGCGGGAATGATAGGACTGACGAAATCAGCGGCAAAGGAACTCGGCGGAAGGAACGTAACCGTGAACGCGGTAGCGCCCGGATTTGTTGAAACAGAGATGACGCATCAGTTGTCGGATGAGCAGAAAGCGGCATTCCTGAGCGTGATACCTCTGAAGCGTCCTTCGAAGCCGTCGGAAGTGGCGGGAGTGGTAACATTTCTCGCTTCGCCGAAAGCCGATTACATAACCGGACAGGTTATAATGGTTGACGGCGGAATGGTGATGTAAGAAAATTCTTACTAAAAAATATTATATGAACAACAAGGTCGTTTGGATAACCGGCGCGTCGACCGGTATCGGTAAAGAAATTGCATCGGCATTTTCGAGAGCGGGATATATTGTCGTAGTAACCGGCAGGAGGAAATCGAGGCTTGTAAATCTCGCGGGGGAGATAAAGTTCGCCGGAAGGGAGGCGTCGGCATTCGTATGCAACGTAGCCTCGGAGCGTTCAGTCGCATCGACAACGAAGCGGATACTGGAGAAGTACGGCAGGATAGACTGTCTTGTAAACAACGCGGGTGTTACCGTATTCAAGAGCATACTGGAGACGAAGGTTTACGATTACGACTACGTTATGGACATCAACCTGAGGGGTTCATTCCTGTGCATGAAATCGGTTCTCAAGAGAATGATAAAGATGAAGAGGGGTCATATAATAAATATTCTGTCTGTTGCGGCAAACACGGTATATGACAACAGCGCCGTGTACGCGTGTTCGAAAGCGGGACTTCTTGCTTTAGCCAACAACGTGCGGAATGAAGTAAGAAAGCACAACATAAAAATCACGAACATACTACCCGGAGCGACTGAGACCGCGATGTGGGATTCGCGGACGAGGCAGAGATACAAGAACAGGATGCTGAGTCCAGAGGACATCGCGGAGATAGCGCTTCAGGTTTTCGAGCAGCCGAAGAAAGTAATGGTCGAGGACATTGTTCTGAGACCGGTAAAAGGAGACATATAATTGGAGATAGGTTTCTGGCAATGGTTTGGTTTTCTGGCGTTTCTGGTGCTTATGCTTGCGCTCGACCTCGGAGTATTCAATAAGAAGCAGCACGAGATAAAAATCAAGGAAGCGTTAATCTGGAGCGCGGTCTGGATATCGCTCGCGCTCGTATTCAACCTCCTGATATTTTACGAAATGGGACACGACAAGGGTCTCGAGTTTTTCACGGGATACATACTGGAGAAGTCTCTGAGCGTGGACAATATTTTCGTATTCATACTTTTATTCAAGTTCTTCGACGTTCCGAAGCAATACCAGCACAAGGTATTATACTGGGGAATATTCGGGGCGCTCATAATGCGCGCCGTTTTGATAGTCATAGGCGCGGCGCTGATAGCGAGGTTCTGGTGGGTAATGTTAATATTCGGAGCGTTCCTTGTCATAGCGGGACTTAAGATGGCATTTCAGAAAGACGAGGTTGTTCATCCCGAGAAGAATCCCGTCGTGAAATTCGTAAAGAGATTTTTGCCGGTCGCGCCCGAATATCACAAAGACCATTTCTTTATAAGGAAAGAGGGACTATTCGCGACGCCGCTGCTGATAGTGCTGATAGTAATCGAAACATCGGACCTGGTATTCGCGCTGGATTCGATACCCGCGATACTCGCGATAACTCACGATACATTCATAGTATTCACGTCGAACGCATTCGCGATACTCGGGCTGCGTGCGTTATATTTCGCGCTGTCCGGGGTGATGGACAAGTTCTATTATTTAAAAGTCGGATTATCCATCATACTTGTTTTCATAGGGATGAAGATGCTCGTGTCGGAGGTATTTCACATATCGACCGTTACGTCACTCATAGTTATAGTGTTAGTGCTGATAGTATCGGTGATAGCGTCGCTTGTAAGGACGAGCGCGTTAAAGGAGAAGAACGGGAAGTAATCAGTTACTGTTACGGGTTTTATTCGTTCTTCTGAGAAATTCAGTAATCATAGTATCGTTCGAGTCGAAGAGTTCCTTCGGCGTTCCCGAGAAATAAACCACACCGCCTTCCATCATAACGACTCTTTGTGCAACTTCAATAACGCTGAAAATATCGTGAGTAACGATAATGGACGTTACTTTAAGTTTATCCGCGAGGTCGCGAATCAGTTCATCGATATTATCGCTCATAACGGGGTCGAGACCCGTAGTCGGTTCGTCGTAAAGAATGTATTCGGGTTCATCGGCAATAGCGCGTGCGAGGGACACTCTTTTTTTCATACCGCCCGAGAGGTCGGAGGGGCTCATATTCTGAATTCCGGGAAGACCCACGAGTTCGAGTTTTTCGGCGACGATGCGGGAAATATCTTTATCTCTGAGGCGTCTATTTTCTCTGAGACCGAGGCCGACATTTTCTTCTACGGTCATAGAATCGAAGAGGGCGGCGCCCTGGAAGAGGAAGCCGAATTTTTTGCGCACGGTATAGACATCCTTGCGTGAGAGGTTAACGATATTCTGACCTTCGATGATGACTTCGCCCTTATCGGGTTTCATCAGACCGATAATATGCTTAAGCATAACGGATTTACCGCAGCCGCTTTTTCCGATTATGACGAGGGTTTCACCTTTATTGATGGTAAGATTCACGCCATTCAGGACATTTTTATCGCCGAAACTCTTGTAAACATTCTTCAATTCAATCATAAACAAATTTACTGTTTTTGAGAATCAAAAAATACGGAAAAGGTGAAAGGAAGCGGATGAATCAATTTATTACGGAGGAACAGCGATTGAAAATATACGATATACGCGATTGTTACAAAAAAAAAGAATGACACGAAAGTATCATTCGAATGACACGAATGACACTAAAAGTATCGTTTCTTTTTTTGTAAATATTGAAAAAACAATGCTGGGGGGCGGAAATTTTTTAAATCGTGTCAAAAAAGTGTCATCCGGTGTCATAAAGAGCGGTTAATCAATTGATATTACAGAATTTAGGTTCTCAGGAATGAATGACACGAAAGTGTCATTCGCGGGGTTACGCGGACAGGATTAATTTATATCAAAAAGAGCGGAGCGTCCGGGTAATGCCGGACATAGACAACAATCGATTTTGAATTCGATAATTTCAAAGAACGAAGTAACATACAAATATAAATCACAAAGCAAAAAATTATTCAATAAATGACCGCGAAGGCCAGTAAAGGCGCAGGAAACAGTAAGATACGAGACAGACGAATCGGTTTTAGGGCGGTAAAAACGGATAACGTAATTATAAACATAGCGGTTGCGAAAAATATTTCGCCGGTAAGGCTGGAAAGTGAAGAGAAAATTATCATTTTGTGATAATGTTAATAAAGTAATAATGAATAACTTATAAAGAAATAAATTATTATTTTAGGGGGAATCATATAAACAGAATATGACATCATTCGAATCAGCGTACAGAGCAATTCTACATCAT
>CAZOQR010000059.1:0-7763 GCA_964581915.1 uncultured Ignavibacteriaceae bacterium
GTTTAACGATGTCAATTTGGACAGAAAACCGTCGAAACCTTATACAAGTATTTTTAATCAACTTTCTATATTCCCCGTTCTGCGTTTCGATAACTATTCGAAGACAAATAATTTCCTCGACGGAATTAAACCGGGAATATATGTCTTCTCGGACGAACTGATGACAAGATTTCCGATTCTCGGAGGATTCGCGATGACCAGAAATGCGGAACGCGACGTGTTCATTGAATTCTCCTATGATTATGGCATGCCCGTGGGAAGGGAGTTCTTCGCTAAGAAACTTCACTTCGAGCCGAAATTCACTTTAAGCGGTTACAACGTTACAAGGAAAACCGTAGCCGACCTCTACGCGGGAATCGATACTATTCCCGTTGACGTGAAATACAATCTTCTCGAGTTTGAACTCGCTATGGATTTTAAACTCATTAATTACAACCATAATTTCAGGGCGGGCCTCGGTATATCTAAATATGAATCCAGCCTGTCCGACTTTTACATCCCGTCCAGCAGGCTTGCGGTCTCAGGCTCAACGCAGGATTATTTCAGAGCCACACGGTTCACGTTCGAATATAAATACGACAGGTCATTCCCTTCGAAAAACTCCGATATAAACAACGTCGGCAGAAAAGTCGACATTCGATATGAATTCGAAGCGAGCAAGATTAATCCCGAATACACTGTTGACGATAACGGTAACCTTCATACTGAATTTACGCAGAATAACCTTCATAAACTCGAAGGAACCTGGATAGAGGGTTTTCCTCTCTTTAAAACACATTCGCTCACTCTGAGACTAAAAGCGGCAGCCGTTCTCGGGAAATCGGTCGACAGTTTCTACGATTTTTATGCGGGCGGTCTCGTTGGAATGCGCGGATATCCGTTCTTCTCCCTCGGTGGCGGAAGACTTGCGACCGCAAAACTCGAATACAGATTCCCCCTTATACAGAAAATCGATACGAGAATTTCTCCGCTCTATCTCGATAAATTATACCTCTCTTTCTTCGGAGACTTTGGAAACGCATGGTACGGCGATGAGACTAAAATTAAAGATTTTAAGAAAGATATCGGCGCGGAACTGAGGCTTCAGGCGTTTTCGTCGTACGTCTTCCCGACGAGCATCTTCGCGAGCGTTGCTTACGGTTTGGATAGTTTTACAAAAAGATTTATTGGAAAGAATGTTACCTACGGTAAGGAATGGGTCTTCTACGCCGGAGTCCTGTTCGGATTTGATATTTAAAATTATGCTGTCATAATAATAAAAAGGCTGATTTTGAATCAGCCTTTTTTATTAAAACTCCGCGTTTATCCCCGCCGTGTAATTCCTGTTCGGAGCGGGTATCCTCTCGAGTTCCTGATAAAACTTGTTCGTTATGTTGTTCGCCGCGACGTAAAAAGTAATCCTGTCGGTTATTGATTTGCTTAATTTCATGTTCAGAAGAAAGTACGACTTCGGCTCCTCGTACTTGTAAAAAATCACCTCTTCGACTTCGCTCACGTACCTTCCGTTAATGTTGTAGTTGAACCCCAGATAACTCAGGTTCACACCGGTATTGAATACGTGCTTCGGCTTGTAAGGAAGAAAGTCGTCCTTTCGGTTCGATGATAAATCCCTCGCGTCTATGTATGTGTAATCAGCGCTTACAGTGTACTTGAACTGATTGCCGGATAGTTTGAACGAAGAAGTGTAGTCCGTCATCAGTTCTATCCCGCTTATCTGCGCCTTTGCTACGTTCTGCACCTGAAAAGGTCCGTTCACCGCTCCTCCTATGTTGACATACTGAATCAAATTATCGTAAAGATTTATGTACGCCGCCGCGTCAAACGTGAATCTCGATTTGTACTGCTTCCGGAAACCAATCTCGAATGATAGCATGCTCTCAGGCTTCAGATTGGGATTGTATATGAAATCGAATCCGCCGAACAACTCTTTCTTGAAGTATAATTCGGCGATTGACGGCGAACGGAACGCCTTGCCTGCAAGAATCCTGTATGAAGTGTTCTCGAATATTCCTGATTTTATATCGGGCGAGAACAATAACGATACCTTCGGACTTACCTGCTTTTCCTCAAAACTTCCTGTGAACTTGTTGTAATCGAACCTCGCGCCTAATGTAGCCGATAGTATCGGCGCTCTTTCTTTGTTTAAAATTATGTTCCACTGGTCCTGCAGGTAAATTCCGGTGTTGTATTGCTGCTGATCGCCGTATAGTATTGACGCGGGCGATGACCGAACTACATTCCACTGAAGGTCAAGCCCGGCGATGAAATAATGCCTGTCGCTGACGTCGTAATCCATTTGTGAGATGTTTCCGAAATTGTATGACGTTATCGTGTTTTCAAAAGGCAGACCCGGCGTCCCGTACGCGAGCGCTACCGGATTTTTTGGATTGTACTCCGACAGACTGTACAGTTTGTAGTAATAAAACCTCGAACTGTATTTCGTCGACGAATTGGGCACCGCCTTGTAAAAAACATCTATGCTCTCCGTCTCTTTGTATATCTTGTCGCCGATGTAAAAAGGACTGACCTTGTACGGGTCTGCAATACGCCCTGCGTCCTGCCTCCAGTAATGAGGATATCCGCTTTCCGAATTCGTGTACTGAAGAGTCAGTTCAAGGTCCCTGTTTCCGAACAGGTCGTACGTGAATTTCCCGAGCCCGCTGTAAAATCTGTAATCGTTCTGCTCGGCGTATCCGTCGTTCTGCTTGTAATCAAGATTCAATAAATATGAAAACTTGGATATCGTGTTGCTGTTCATTAGATTGACGCTCTTGAATGTCTGCAGTTTGTCCGAAAATTTCAGGCTGTCGGAGAGTTTTTCGTAAAATCCTCCGCTTAAACTTATTGAAGTGTATGGCTTGTAAGTCGGTTTCTTAGTAATCACGTTTACGACACCACCTATCGCGCTTGAACCGTAAAGCGAAGAGAACGCTCCCTTTACTACTTCCGTCCTCTCGATTATTGATACGGGAATTAATGACCATAACGCTCCCTTTGAATCCCCCGTTAGTGACGGCCTCCCGTCAAGAAGAAGCAGCACCCTGTTCCCTATGCCGCCTCCCGCTACGTCCGAACTTCCCCGTATGGATAACGCGCTGACGTTGATTCCGCTCGTTCTGTTTATCGTAACCCCCTGCACGTCCTCAAGCACCTGGTCAAACGTGAACTTGTTCCGATTCTTAATGTCATCAGATAAGATCAGTGATATCGATGAAGGCGTCTTCTGAAGCGTCTGCTCCGTCTTTGTGGCGGTCACGTTTATCTTTTCCGTTTCAATCTCGGACGGGTTTAAGTAAATGTCGAGAACCTTATCCTCTGACGGCTCAACGAGAAAATCAATCGAATATTTCTCATACCCTAACCTGCTAACCTGAAAATTGTAATCTCCGGGCGGCACGAGTTCGTAAACGTATCCTCCGGATAAATTCGACTCGGACTTCAACTTCTCGCCCGTTTTCCTGTTCTCGAGAAGAATGTTAGCGCCCGCTATTACCCCTTTCGTATCGTTATCAATAATAAGCCCGGAAATTCTTCCGGGCTTGTTTTCCGTTAATGCGACCGCGCTTGAAATCCCGAGTAAAACAAAAATTATTACTGAAATATTCCTGATCAAGATTTCTTAAAAATTATAGATTTTATTTGTCGTGTCAAGCCACGATATGAAATTGATATCCCCTACCCCCGCGTTGTTCTGAATCTGTACCCTCGCGTTTGTTGTGTCGTATATCTTCGCGGGAGAATGACTCGTGTCGCTGCCGTACTTTCCAAGTCCGAACACCGAACCGGGCATGTACGGAAGTCTTATGTACGATGAAGTTATTGTGTAGAAACCGTTCGCCGGTACCGTTAACTTGTAATCCGCTACCAATTTACCGTTCTCCATCTTCAGCGTTATCTTGCTGTTTGCCGAGGCGTTGCCCGTCGGAGGCCAGGTCGCGAATGCAGATATGTTGTAATATCCCGCCGTCGTGTCCCTGAATTTATAATATCCGGCTGAATCCGTGAATGTGATTCTTCCGTTTATTGAGTTGTTATCCCATGTCGTAACGTTGTTCACGGGATTATCATTATTGCTGCAACTGTATGCCGCCGTTAACATCGCAATAACGAACATAAATAGTACTATGTTCATTAAATTTCTTTTCAAAACTTGCTCCTTCTTTTTTTGTTTTAAGTTTTTGAATATACTCACTATAATAATCGGAAAGGCTTTTTAGTTCCGGAAAAATTGAGGCGTAAAATGTTGTTTTTTTATATATGAAGACGGTATAACAGGATATTTTTGTCCTTTTACAGGAAACTCATAGAGTCTATGTCGAACGTCATCCTCATTCCGCTTCTTATGTCTGAATTTTTCTTCAGATGCCTGAATGATTCGATGAGTATTTTACCCGACGGGTCCGTTTTTCTCGGTGATTTTACGACTATGTGATACCTGTAGTAATCCTTTGCTTTCGATATTAAAGGCTGCGATGGCGTGAATATATGTAAGTATGAACCGTATTTGAAATTCTTTAACGTGTTGAAGGCGCTTCGGGATATAGTTTCCGCTTCCTTCTGATTCTTCGATTTTATCTCGACGAGCCCGATTCTCCCGAATGGCGGATACATTCCCGCCTCCCTCGACCTGATTTCGGTTTCGTAAAATCCCTCGTAGTCGTGCTCCGCTACGTTCCCGAAAAGTTTGTATTCGGGGTGGTTTGTCTGTATTAATACTTCGCCGGATTTCTCGCTTCTGCCGCTTCTGCCCGATACCTGCGTGAGAAGTTGAAACGTCCTCTCCGTTGCCCTGAAATCGGGAAAAAGCATTCCTATGTCCGCGTTAATTACACCGACTAACGTAACGTTCGGAAAATCCAGCCCCTTGGATATAATCTGCGTGCCTACAAGTATGTCCGTGTTCCCTTTGTGAAAATCGGAGAGGACTTTCATGTACTTGTACTTCGATACCATCGTGTCCGAATCCATCCTCTCTATTCTCGCCTCGGGAAATAAACCCGCGAGAAATTCTTCCACCTTCTCCGTTCCCGCTCCGCTTTCTATTAGTTTCTCCGACCCGCATCCTGAACATTTCGTCACCGCCCGCTTGGTGTATCCGCACAAATGGCACTTTAAGAGATTAATTTTTTTATGATAAGTCAGAGATATGCTGCACCTTTCGCACATTTCGACGCGGCCGCAAGCGAGACATTCGATGTATGAATGATATCCGCGCCTGTTCTGCAGAAGTATCACCCCTTCTTTTCTCTCAAGCCTCTTCTTCACAGCGTAAGCGAGTTCCTTCGAGAGAAACTTGTTTCTCATCTTTTCAATCTCTTCCGAAAATTCGAATCCGTCCGTTACGCTCTTCCTTCGTAAATCAATTATCTTGACTTCGGGCATGCTTGATTCAGTAGCCCGCCTGCTTAACCTGACTAATTCGTATTTCCCTTTCTGAGCATTGTAGTAACTCTCGACTGAAGGCGTTGCGGAACCGAGCACGACCGTCGCGTTGTTGAACCTCGCGCGTATTACAGCCATGTCCCTCGCGTTGTAACGGGGCGACGTCTCCTGCTTGTAAGACCCGTCATGCTCCTCATCCGCGATTATTATCCCTATGTTCTTAAGCGGCGCGAATAACGCTGAACGGGGTCCTATTACAATACCGTACTTCCCGTCCTGTATTCCCCTGTACGTGTCAAGCCTCTCGCCCTCCGATAACTTGCTGTGTATGACCCCTACCTTTTCTCCGAACCTGTTCTTGAAACGCTTTATGAGTTGGGGCGTCAGTGAAATCTCAGGCACCAGCACGATTCCTGTCTTTCCTCGCTCTATCGCTGAGCCGAGCGCCCGTATGTAAACCTCCGTCTTTCCGCTCCCCGTAACTCCGTGCAAAAGAAACGCCTTGAATTTATCCGAACTTACCGCGTCGCTGATGCTTTTGAAACAGGCTTCCTGCTCTTCGTTCAGGACTAAATGTTTCTCATCTTCCTCGAATAACTCCGTATGGCTTCTCTCTTTTTTTATTTCCTCTATCCTCAGCAGCCCTTTCTTGTAAAGCGAGTTTATCGTCGATGAGGATATGCCGTTGCTCTTCGAAAGAACCGATGTCTCTATCTTTGCGTTCTCCGAAAGAAGTTTTATTAGTTCGATTTGCCTTGGAGTTTTTATACCGAATTCCGCGATTACTTCATCCGCGCTTCTTCCCTTGAAATTTCTCACCGCGCATTTTACGGTTAGTTCCCTGGTTGCCCTGCTGTATCGCTTCTCCTTTATTAAAATCCCTTTCCTTACAAGATATTCGGTGTAATAGGATGTGTTTAGTCCGAGTCTCTTGTCTATCTGCTTTCTTGTTAGTTTCGCGCCATCAGACGCGGAGAACAAACTGATTATGTCGTAAAGGACTTCCTTCTCGTTACGCAGCCCGTTGACCCTTGATACATAATCCTCTGACGCCGAGTAAACGACTTCGCTCTGTATGGATAATTTCTTGGGTATGAACTGCGATAATATTTCACCGGGAGGAGAAAGATAATACTCCGATATCCACAAACCGAATTCCAGCATCTCGTCATTTAATGCGGGCTCGTTATCAAGCGCTGATTTGATGTCCTTGACTTTTTCAATATCGCATTTATTGACTGTCGAAACCACGAACCCCGTCAGTATTCTCTTTCCGAATGGCACGAGCACCCTTGAACCCCTTTGCACGCTTTCCTGAAGATAATCGGGTATGCTGTATGTGAATAGCGAATCTACAGGAATATCGAGGGCGATATTTGCAAACTTATCCGCCGTTTTCTTATCTCTTTCGGTTATGTCACGGGTCGCTGTCACTTAAACCACTTTACACGCCTTACGTCATTCGGATATTCTACCGTGAAGTCAAGCGAGGGATTGTTCATAGTGTACGTCTCGTTGAATATTCTTAGAAATTCTCCGGAAAGAGGTTTGTTGATTTCCACCTTCCTCGAGTAATTTCCCTTCCCTGCTTTTACAAAGTTTGAATAAGTTATCGAAAGATATTCCCTGAGTTTCTTGTTGAAATACGCGTACTTTACCACGTATAGATTCACGCTGTCTATCCAGTATTTCACGAATTTCTTCCCGTTCTTCACCGTTATAACCGAGTTGTTCTTTTCCTTGTCCAGCACGAGAGTGTCGCTGTCCGTATATACTATGTTGCAGGTGCCCGACATCACGTTCATCAAATCGTCGAATGAGCATTTTATTTTTACGATGTACCCGATGTTCGCGTCCGTTGTCGGCCCTTCTATTACCTTATCGTTGAGGTTGTCAAAATATATGAAATTCTTCCTGTTGAAATGCGCTATGAACGCGTCTTTAGAGATTATTCCGAAACTTCCCGATATTCTGAACCATACATCGTCCCTGCGCTTCATCTTTACCTCTATGTTTCCGGTCTCGTCGAACGAAGCCGCTTTCATCTTTATTACGTTCTCGCAGTGAAGCATGTCAACGTCAGATGTCTTTTCATTAACCGACTTTATTAGTTCGACAATTTTCAGGCGCGCCGGGTCATTCAAAAATGCCTTTTTTAATGAATCCTTAATCGATAAAGTGTCAACTGCCGGTTGTTCGACGAACAGACTGTCTTCTTCAACCGCTTCGGTGCTGTCTTCGGTCTGTGCATTAAGAAAAAATACCGGGAAAAATAGTATAAGTATCGCTATAAAGCAGATGTTTTTTTTCATAAAATTGTTTTATTCATTGTTCCTCGTGATGTTTAATTTATCCATTTTTTCGAAAAAAGTAAACGTATA
>CAZOQR010000059.1:7863-13405 GCA_964581915.1 uncultured Ignavibacteriaceae bacterium
CATTGTTCCTCGTGATGTTTAATTTATCCATTTTTTCGAAAAAAGTAAACGTATAAGGTTTTGAGTTTTGGAGTATATATCCACGTTCCGTTCTGCAGAAGACGCTGCGCTTATTGCGACTTCTACCTCACTACGAACACTCGTCTGATTGAAGACTTCGTTGCCGCCCTGATAAATGAAATCGGAATCTTCTCCGAACTGACTCCCGGCAGCAATGTAGATACCGTGTATTTCGGCGGCGGTACGCCGAGCATGCTTGACCCGAAACAAATTAACCTGATTCTCGAAACTCTCGACAGGCATTATGCCATTACGGACAATCCTGAAATTTCAATAGAATGCAATCCCGAAGATATTCTCTCCGGAAATAATATGCTCGAAGATTACGCGAAGTGCGGAATAAACCGCCTCAGCATCGGTGTCCAGTCTTTCCTTGACGACGAACTGAAATTTCTCACGCGCTGCCACGATGCCTCCGGCTCATTTAAATCAGTTCAGACCGCGAAAAATTTCTTCGGGAATGTAAGCGTCGATGTAATTTATTCCATACCGGGAAAATCAAAAGCATCCGCTCTGAAAAATATTGACGCCGTCCTGAACCTCGGCGTTCCCCACGTCTCCGCTTATACTCTGATATTTGAAAAAGGAACTCTGCTTCATAAGGCTTTCGAAAAAGGAAATGTCAACCCGAACACCGATACTGAAGAGGCGGAATTGTATTTTGCAATCGGCGATACGCTCTTGAAAAACGGTTACAACCATTATGAGGTGTCTAACTTCGCGAAACCGGGATTCGAGTCCCGCCATAATCTCAAATACTGGAATTTCAACGAATACGCGGGATTCGGACCATCCGCTCATTCTTTCTTCGGAAATAAGAGATGGAATAATGTCCGCTCGGTCTCGAAATACGTTGATATGCTCGGCAGAGGCGGACTTCCGCGGGAAAACATCGAGTTCCAGACTCCGGAAAAACTCGAGAAAGATTATTTTATTTGCGTCCTTAGAAGCAGAGGCGTCGATGTCAGGGAATACAATAAATTGTTCGGTAAGAATTTCCTTGACTTCTACGATGCTGTGGTCCGAAAACACCTGTCTAACGGTAACGCGGTTCTTTCCGGTGAATATTTCAAACTCACCGAAAAAGGCTTCGCGCTCGCCGACAGCATTACTCTCGATTTCCTGAATTGATGTCAGAACGCGTATTCGATGTGGTTAGTCCTGAATTCGTTTTCGTTCCTTATTACAGTGAAACTGTCGAATCGGATTTCGTGCTTGCTGTACTCGGGATTCAGCCTGATGTATAGTCCCGCGCATTTCCTTATTTTCTCCTGCTTTGCCGTCGTTATAGATTCCTCGGGAAGACCTATGTTGTCTGATTTTCGTGTCTTTACTTCAATGAATACTATCGTTTTCTTCTTTTCATCCTCGAATATCAGGTCTATCTCGTACTTTTTGTATGAAAAGTTCCCCGCAAGGAACCTGTATCCCTTCTTTAGAAAATATTCCTTCGCGACTCCCTCGCCCCAGTCGCCGAATTCCCTTTTTATTGTTGCCAATTCAGAATAGAGGTATCTTTGTTAAAATATTTTTTAGAAACGACCTTCTGTGAATTTCGCATGGTCCGTGCCTTATTATCGCCTTTATGTGCTCTGCCGTTCCGTATCCCCTGTTCGTCCTGAAACCGTAAACGGGATATAATAAATCGTACTCATCCATTATCCTGTCCCTCGTCACTTTCGCTATTATCGAAGCGCAGGATATTTCATAAACCCTGTCGTCTCCCTTCACGATCGTTTCATGCGGAATATTATTCTCCTCCCCGTTCTCAAGCCTGAAATAATTTCCGTCAATCAGAAACTTAATGTCGTCCGCTCTCACCGCTTCGATGCACTCTTTCATCCCTTTCATAACCGACTTCAGAATGTTGTGCTCGTCAATGTAATCACTGCTGATAACGGATGTGTGGAAATTAATAACTTCCTTGATTATGATTTCGTAAAGCGCTTCCCGCTTCTTCGGGCTCAGTTTTTTTGAATCCCTCACTCCCTCTATTCTCGCGCCCTGCCCCATTACAGCCGCCGCGATTACAACGGGTCCCGCCAGAGGTCCCCGACCCGCTTCGTCAATTCCGCAAATTATCATCTTGGAATTTATAAAATGGAGGCGTTTATTTTAAGTGAATTATTGGTTCCGGTCTCACTCGGCTTTCACAAGTTGCCTTCCGCATACCGGACAGAATCTTGATATCGGATATATGATGGGCTCGCAGCAACCGGGACACTCTGAGATTAACTTTGTACCGCAAACGCTGCAGAATTTTTCTTTAGCAGAATAAATGTTGAAATTTCCGCACTGTGGGCATAACTTGTAAGTGTCTTTGATTACCTGGTGCCTTTCTTTAATATTGCTTCGGGATAAAACCATTATTCATAAGAATATAGTTTATTAAAGAAATGCCAAACACCACGGTTTTACCTCCCTTATTTCCCCCCTGTGCTGATTGGGTAGAACAAGGGGGCAATTAGGGAGGGTTAACAAAACCGTACTCCTTTTATTTCAATTAATATGCCATTCGAATTTGCCCGTTCCGTTGTGTTTTCAGTGTTTTATATCCATTTGCAAACAATATAGAAACATTTGTTTCTCTATTGCAGGAAACTTTTGTTTCTATGCAATTGCTCCATCTGTTTCTTCATTTCTTTCATCTCCGATGCAAATTGATTCTCTTTATTATTTATTTATTAAAGTATGAACTTGATTCCGCTAAACTTTTATTTTTTAAAACGCTTATTTTAGTTTTCATATTCTTGATTTTTATCGGATACGGTTGCGTCAGGAAATATTATTCTTTAATCTCCGTTCGATTTTTATCATTTTCAATTATCCATATATTAATTAAATTGCATTTTTTAATTAAAACTGGCGATTGTCACGAATTCTCAATATCAGGTTCTGTGTATTTGTTTTTGTTTTTATCGCTTGGTGCGGCGCTTCGCTTCCGCAGATAAATATTTATGAAAGAAAACCTGCCTATGATTTAAGAAACAATGAAACCGCTTTCGAATCTCCGACGCGCTTTAAAATAGACCTCAGCGGACAATGGCAGGCATCATTCGGCAAATCGGATTTTATAAACATCACCGTGCCGTTCTCTTCGGACTATAACGGCTCTTTGCGCCTCCGCAGAAGTTTTGACGTCCCTGATTCTCTTTTCAGGAATCATACTTTTCTGTTCGTCTCCGAAGGTATCAACTATTATTCTGAAGTCAGGATAAACAACGTCATTGTTTCGAGAAATTCCGGCGGTATGAAATTAGTCTCAACAGAAATTCAGGAGAACGTGCTCGCGCGTAATAATGAAATCTCCGTTCAGGTGGTTAATACTCCGGATAACGAAATTACGCTTCCCCTTGCCTGCCAGAATAATTATTCGAGAAACTATACCGGCGTCTCTGCAAACGTTTACATTCTTGCAGTTCCGAAGATTTATATTAATGATTTTCTGCCTGACTTCTTCTTTGAAGGCGGCTCTATTGTCAGGCTTACTTCTACTGCTCACGTTAACACGAACCAGATTGATTCGATGTCTGGCTCTCAGAAAACATTTTACGTCAGAACGGAATTAATCCGTAAAAGCACGCTCGAGAAAATCGCCGAAAGCGCCCCCGTTAAATTCGATGCGGGCAACTATCAGACCTATACGCTTACTAATGAAATTACTGTCAGGAATTTTGAATATTGGTCGCCCGAAAAACCCGAACTGTACCTCGTTCGCACCGTCGTGTACGAGCAGGATGCCGTTATCGACGAACTCGCGTCTGAAACGGGATTCGTAAACACCGTTGTGTCAGGACCCGACCTGCTCGTTAACGGTAAGAAATACAAATTGAACGGCATAAATTATTTTCAGGATCTGCCGAGGTACGCGGACGCACTCGAATATTCCGCCGTCGAAAGAGACCTGCAGAAAATTAAGGAGTTTGGTTTTAACTGCATAAGAATTCCCGGAAAACCGGCGCATCCTTTCGTAGTCGCCGCTTGCGGGAGAATCGGATTGTTCCTTCTTCAGGAAATTCCGTTCAATGAAGTACCCGCGCGTCTTCTGAAATCCGAAAGATACATTAAGGACGCAGCCGATTATGCGGAAAATCTGGTCAAACGGGACAAGCATTCCCCGTCCGTCCTTTTCTGGGGCATCGGCAACGATTTCGACGTCTCAGCGCCCGAATCGGAGAAATTTGCGTCGCGCGTCAAGGAAACGATTTCATCGCTCGATAAACGGGGAATTTATTACACGACACGCGATTTGAAGAACGACAGACTGGACAGGATAATTAGTTTGAAAGGCTTGAACCTCGTTCAGGATGACCTTGAATCGATTAAAGAAACCGTTTCGTCTCTCGAAAGAAACAAATTCGTTTTCGTTTCTGCATACGGCGTTTCAATCAACAATAAAAACAGAAACGGCTCCGGAGACAGGCAAAGCGTGGAGTTTCAGGCAAAACTGCTGACGGAATCGTATAAACTTTTCTCCGGACTCCCTGGCTCTTTCGTGAACTCTTTTGCTGATTATAATTCAGAATGCCCGCTCTTAACCCATTATGATGAAAGCAATTACTACCTGATAACAAACGGTCTCTTCGACTACGCCCGTGAGCCGAAATATACCGCGGGTATATTCAAGAAACTGCTTTACAATCAGGGATACCAGAAGATACCTGAAGGCACGGAGATTTCCGAAAAACGCGAATCATTCTTCTTTCTTATTTCCGCAATCGCGGCGCTGTTCATCTTCATCGCTGCCGTGGGAAGAGTCTCTTATCTGAAAGAGAATATGCTGAAAAGCATGATGACGCCGAAAAATTTTATGCACCTTGTAAAGGAGCAGTCCCCTATTTCAGGTTTTCAGAATACAATAGTCCTTTTGTTCGTTTCGTTCTCCGTCAGTCTCTACGCTTCCGTGGTTGTGTATTACCTGCGCCTTAACTCCGACTTCGACTTGCTGCTGTCGAAAATTGCGGGTAACGGTGGTTTAAAGATTTTAATGATTGACATTATCAACAGCCCCGTGTATCTCCTCGTTTTCTTTTCCGCTGCTTTCATCCTGTTCGTTCTTATTATCTGTTGCGCGTCTTCCTTCTTCTCCGCATTTGCCAGACGCAAGGTCAAGTCGAGAACGGTTTTTACGGTTATTATCTGGTCATTCATTCCGATGATTATATTCTTCGTGTTCGGGATGCTATTCAGTAAGGCGCTTGAATTCGGAATGCTATTAAATTTATCATTTTATTTATTCGTATTATTGCTAATTTATTGTTTGTATAAAATTATTAACCGTATTCGGTACGTCTACGAATACTCGTTCTTTAAGTCCTATGTTTACGGCACGCTCTTGATCGCTGCCGGCGGAGGTTTGTTGTATTTTTATTTTGTCGTTTATAAATCGATGCTTGATTTCTGGTATCTGATTAAAACTTTTAATTGATTCTTATTGTACTTATCGAAACTGGAAATATTTGGTTTTAAATCCTCCCCGGCA
>CAZOQR010000060.1:0-13371 GCA_964581915.1 uncultured Ignavibacteriaceae bacterium
CCTTGACGGGACAGCACCGCGTATGCCGTCTAATTTCGCGTGATAAAGTATTCTTTGACCTTTACTGCCTCCTACAGGGAAGATTGCCTGAAAATTTTTGATGCCGCGGGAACAAAACCGCGTATTTTCACATATAAAATATGTAACTTTAGTATTAAATTTAGTGTTTAATGTAAGATATCGTAAAATTATTTTACCAAATAGTCTAAGACAGATGAAGGTATCATTTTGCATATTGCTTGCGTTCGCAGTGCTCTTCACGGACGGGTTGTTAACGAAAAGTTCCGCGGTCGGCAATCCGGGCTTTTCGCTGTATACGAAAAATAAATTCTTCGTAAAAACAAAAAAGGAAATCGGAGTTTCTGAGGCTACCGGCAAACTGCTCACAAAAACGGGCGTTCCTTCTATCGACCTGCTGAACAAAAAATATAATGTGTCGAAGATACAGCGCGTTTTTGAACTCAACAACGGAGACCCCGTTTTATATAACGAACTCGGGTTGTCGCGGATATATGTCTTTTATCTCGACGGCGAGGCAGGCAACATAGAACAGATTATAGGTGATTATTCCGCTTGCGGCGATGTTGAATTCGGAGAGCCGAACTTCATCGGACAGTCTGCTGGAAGGAAAGAAACCGAATTATTCCCGAATGATACTTATTTCTCCAAGCAATGGTACCTTAACAATCTCGGAAACATAAAGCCCAGCAGCGGAGACGCCGCGAAGGTCGGCGAAGACATTAACATTATTAAAGCGTGGGACATCGAACAGGGAAGTGCCGATTTAATAATCGCGATTCTCGATTCGGGCGTGGAAGACAGCAGCCCCGACCTGAGAGGAAGAATATGGGTTAACAGGAAGGAAATTCCCGATAACGACATCGACGACGACGGCAATGGATACGTTGATGATTATAAGGGATGGGATTTCGCGTATGAAAGTAACAACACCCGGGACGGATTCGGGCACGGAACGAATATCGCCAGCGTCATAGGCGCGAACTTCAACAACTCTTACGGCTTCGCGGGCATCAATGGAAACAGCAAATTGATGATTTGCAAGAACCTGAGCGACAACAACACGGGCGAATACGAATGGTGGGCGAAGTCAATTAAGTACGCCGTGGATAACGGCGCGAATATAATTAATATGAGCGAAGGCGGCGACGACTATTCCAAGGTCCTTAAATCCGCGGTCGATTACGCCGTTAAAAAAGGCGTCTTTATCTCTGCCGCAATGATGAATAAAGGAGACGGCAAGAATTACTATCCCGCCGCGTACGACGGCGTGTTCGCTGTCGGAGCGACTGACACGGACGGTAAAAGATGCAAGAGATTTTCCTGGGGCGGAGGCAGTTGTTACGGACGGCACATCGCGGTTGTAGCGCCCGGCAATAAAATTTACGGCCTTGAATATTCGGACCCCTATGTTTTCGACACGTACTGGAGCGGAACGTCGCAGTCAACCGCTATAGTCAGCGCGCTCGCTTCTCTCCTCCTTTCACAGGACAAAACGAGGACTGTTGATGAGATTAAAACTATTATAAAAGAAACTGCCCGTGACAGAAACGGCGACCTTTCGGAAGATAAACCCGGTTGGGATATGTACTACGGTTACGGAAGAGTCGACTGCTATCTCGCCCTGACTTACAATAATGAGAACATTCGCACTACAAAGAACAAGGACTCTGAAAAAAAACCCGAGCATAAAATAACCGACGAGAGCCGGGATGAAAGAGACGACGATACGGGCGCGAAAGCCGTGAAAGACAAAAAAAGCAAGGAATACGAATCCGATAATTCAAAAGATAAACCCGCCAGAAAAAAGTGATTGATTTTGTAAAATTAAGCAGCAGCGGCATTAATAAAGTATATTATCTTGACTCCGTTGACTCTACGAACAAGTTCGCGAAACTCGAAACAAGCGATGACGATATTCTAATAGTCGCGGATTATCAGTCAAAAGGCAGGGGAAGATTCGAGCGCGCCTGGCAGTCGGATAAAGGAAAGAACATAACGATAACGCTCGTAAAGAAACTCGATATTTCGAAAATCCATCTCGTAAACTTTTACACGTCATACGTCATACTCCGAGCCCTGAAGGAAGTAACCGAAAACTCGGCGTCGGGTTCCGAAGGTCTGTTCAGGCTTAAATGGCCTAACGACGTGCTTCTTAATTCGAAAAAAATCGCGGGCGTGCTTACGGAACTCGTGAGCATTAATGACGTGCCGAAAAAATTCATTATCGGTATCGGAGTGAACGTTAACCAGAACCTGTTTTCGGATGACTTAAAGGAGAAAGCGACTTCCCTCAGCAAGTTCTTTGGAAGGGAATTCGAAGTTAACGCCGTCATAAACGCGATTATAAGAATCTTCTACGAAAACCTGATGCTTCTCGCTCAGGAGAGCATTCTAATGGAACTCTGGCGCCTCAATACCGACATTTTCGGCAGGCAGGTCGGGTTCAGGATTACGGATAACGGGAAAGAATTATCGGGCGAAGTCATCGAGGTTTCAGATGACGGCGGAATTAAGATAAAAATATCCGATAATAACAACTCAAAAAGCATTTCCACATTTTATACCGGAGAAATCAGTTTCATTTATTAGTATTTTTCTTTAGATTTGAAATTAATTAGTAATCATAAAAGAAAAATACCTCATGTTATCAAATTTTGGGCAAGTGCTGATTTTTATGATTATCTCGATAGCCTTCATCGGCGTCGCTATCATAACAGCAAGGATTCTAGCCCCAAGGTTTCCATCCAAAGGAAAATATTCCACATACGAATGCGGCGAGGAAACGGTAGGAGATACCTGGATAAGGTTCAATTTCCGCTATTATGTCGTTGCTCTTATTTTCATTATCTTCGATGTCGAAATAGTATTCTTATTCCCTTGGGCAGTAGTCTTTAAAAGCCTGGGCGCGCTGGCGTTCGTCGAAATGGCGATTTTTCTGTTCATTCTGATTGTCGGGTTTATTTATGCCTACGCCAAGGGCGACCTGTACTGGGATAAACCGCAACCTATCATTCCAAAATTAGAAAGACAAATATTCAAAAGCGAAGAATAACTCTATGGGAATCTTAAACAAGCTTGACAATTCGGTTGAGCAGTTCGAAAGTGGTAACATCATTATCACTTCTATGGATAAACTTTTAAACTGGAGCCGCCTGTCATCAATGTGGCAGATGTTCTTCGGTCTCGCGTGCTGCGCCATCGAGATGATGGCGACTTCCGCTTCACATTACGACCTCGACAGGTTCGGAATTATTCCCAGACCGTCGCCGAGACACGTGGACATCATCCTCATTTCGGGCACTGTTACGCTTAAGATGGCAACGAGAATCAAGAGACTGTATGATGAAATGCCCGCGCCGAAGTATATACTCTCGATGGGAAGTTGCGCGAACTGCGGCGGTCCCTACTGGGAGCACGGTTATCACGTACTCAAAGGAATCGACAGGATTATTCCCGTCGACGTCTATGTTCCGGGATGTCCCCCGAGACCCGAAGCGCTTCTCGAAGGTCTCATCAAATTACAGGAAAGAATTAGAAACCAATCATTAGCAAAACACACTGCATAATATGGAAATTAACGAGATTTACAATAAACTGAAATCCGTGTTCGGCGAAGGGATAGGGGAGTTGAAAACAGACCTGCCCGTCAGCCCGTTCTTTTTCGCGGATGCATCGAAGATTGACGCCGTTGCATTGTTCCTCAGGGACGAGGAATCACTGCAATTCGATAATCTTTCCTGCCTGAGCGGAGTGGATTACGACAAGGACAATCTTGCCGTTGTATATCACCTGTGTTCCTATGCCCTCGGCCATCAACTCGTGGTCAAATGTCTCGTACCGAAGTCCGACCCGAAAATTAAATCGGTGACGGACGTCTGGGCGGCGGCGGAGTGGCACGAGCGCGAGGCGTTCGACCTCGTAGGGATGATTTTCGAAGGCAATCCCGACCTGAGAAGAATTCTCCTGCCCGAAGACTGGATAGGACATCCGCTCAGAAAAGATTACAAGGTCCCCGAATTTTATAACGGGATGAAAATTCCATATTGATATAAATTTTTACCATAACTAAAATGGCAGAATTAAGAACTGAAGAAATGATTTTGAACATGGGTCCTCAGCACCCGTCAACACACGGAGTGCTCAGGCTCGTTCTTACCTTGAACGGTGAAATCGTGGAAGAAGTAAAGCCCGTGCTTGGCTATCTTCACAGATGCTTTGAAAAACACGCCGAAGCGATGACATATCCGCAGGTTATCCCGTACACCGATAGAATGGACTACCTGAACGCGATGAGCAATGAACTGGCTTACGTGCTTGCCGTCGAGAAACTGCTCGGAATAGAAGTCCCCGAGAGAGTTGAATATATAAGGGTCATAATGGCGGAACTTCAGAGAATCGCCTCGCACCTCGTCGCAATCGGCACCTACGGAAACGACTCCGGCGCTTTTACTCCGTTTCTTTACTGCTTCATGGACAGAGAGAAAGTTCTTGAATTGTTTGAGATTGTTTGCGGAGCGAGAATGCTCTATAATTATATCTGGGTCGGAGGACTCTCTCACGATATTACTCCGGAGTTCGTTACAAAAACGAAGGAA
Organism: uncultured Ignavibacteriaceae bacterium; assembly: GCA_964581915.1. Classification (GTDB taxonomy): domain Bacteria; phylum Bacteroidota; class Ignavibacteria; order Tepidaquicellales; family Tepidaquicellaceae; genus CAIKZJ01. The sequence continues at coordinate 4,617 of CAZOQR010000060.1, forward strand.
CTGATAAAGTACCTCAGACCGAGAATGAAAATGATTAATAACCTTCTTTCGTACAATAAGATTTTCATCGAAAGAACGGCTAAAATCGGCATGCTCCCGCCGGAAGTAGCGATTAATGCTGGCGTGTCGGGTCCGACTCTGAGAGGCTCGGGCGTGAAATACGACCTCAGAAAATCTGACCCCTATTCGATTTACAATAAATTCGATTTCGATATCTGCGTCGGAACGGGCGAGCGCGGAGTCGTCGGCGACTGCTGGAACAGGTATATCGTCCGCGCTTACGAAATTGAACAATCGTTAAGAATTATAGAGCAGGCGATTGATTCGATTCCCGAAGGCGACGTTCAGTCGGCAGTGCCGAAACGCGTGAAACCCGTCGCGGGGGAATCGTACGTTAGAACAGAATCGCCGAAGGGCGAACTCGGATATTATATTATAAGCGACGGTAGCCTCAACCCTTACAGGGTGAAGGCAAGGTCGCCGTCGTTCTGCAACATCAGCGTAATTAATCAGATTTCCAGAGGCCACATGATAGCCGACGTCGTTATGATCCTCGGCAGTTTCGATATCGTGCTCGGCTGCATTGACAGATAATAATAAATTTTAACTTATATAAATTGGGAAACATATTTACACAATGGTTCGGGGATAATTTGCTGACTTATATACTAATACCTGTCCCTATACTTATATATGTTCTCGTTTTTGCTTTGTATGCAGTTCTTGGGGAAAGAAAAGTTTCCGCCTGGATACAAAACCGCATAGGCCCTAACAGAACGGACAGATTCGGTCTGCTTCAGACTATTCTCGATACGCTAAAACTGATACAGAAGGAAATTATTATTCCAAACCGCACGGACAGGTTGTTTTTCAGGATGGCTCCTTACATCGTCTTTACTTCCGTATTTCTCGGCTACGCCGTCCTCCCGTTCAGTTCCGTTTATATCGGAATCGATATGAACCTCGGTCTTTTCTATTTCTTCGCGATTACTTCTCTCGGAGTTGTAGGCGTGCTTATGGCCGGGTGGTCCTCGAATAACAAGTACTCGCTTTTCGGCGGAATGAGAACAGTCGCGCAGATAGTTAGTTATGAAATTCCTACTGCGCTGTCTGCGATTGTGGTTGTTATGCTTGCGGGAACGCTGAGCATGCAGAAACTGGCGGAATTGCAGGCCGGCGGTGTTTTTAACTGGTTCATTTTCGGCGGTCCGGGTTCTGCGGTCAAGATTTTCCTGATTCCGATTATGGTTGTATCGACGGTGATTCTCTTCATTTCAACTCTCGCGGAAACGAACAGAACGCCTTTCGACCTCACCGAAGCGGATTCGGAACTCGTCGCGGGCGTGCACGTCGATTATTCGGGTATGATGTTCGCTATGTTCTTCCTCGCGGAATACGCTCAGATGTTCGCCGTTTCAGGAGTCGTAACGACACTGTTCCTCGGCGGCTGGCAGTCGCCCTTCGGCGACCTTATCCCGTTCCTGAACACTCCTGTGTTTCAGGTGTTCTGGTTCCTCGCGAAGGGACTCTTCATCGTCTTCGTGCAAATGTGGCTGAGATGGACTCTCCCGAGAGTGAGAATTGACCAGTTGATGACTATGTGCTGGAAGTATTTGATCCCAATTACGCTCGTGAATTTGTTCCTTGTCGGACTTTATATTATTCTAACATAAAAGTTTAAAACTATTTTTTAATGAAAGCATATTTTTCACATATCTATCAGGCAATATCCACAATACTGGTAGGGATGTCTATTACGGTCAGCCAGATATTCCGCAAAAGCGTTACTATTCAGTATCCCGAGCAGAGGCTGCAGTTGCCGGAACGCGAACGGAACCGTCTGTTCGTCAATATGGAAGACTGCATCGGCTGCGACCAGTGCGCTAAAGCGTGTCCCGTGAGTTGCATTAATATCGAGACCGTAAAGGTCGTCCCGGGAGACGTCGTAGGAAAAACAGGCGTCACTTCGCAGGGAAAGAAAAAAGCGCTGCACGTTACTAACTTCACGATCGATTTCGCGAAGTGCTGTTTCTGCCAGTTGTGCGTTTTCCCTTGTCCGACCGAGTGCATTTACATGACGGACGTATTCGAGTATTCGACATATTCGAGAGCGGATTTACTGTACCAGTTCTCGGACCTGAAGCCTGAGGAAGCGGAGAATAAGAAAAAGATGCTTGCCGATTACAACGCTGAGCAGGAAAAGAAAAAAGCGCTTGCGGCGCAGGAAGCGGCGAAAAAAGCCGCGGAAACTAAACCCGCTGCGGGTGAAACCAACAAAGAATCTGATAATACTAAAGAGTCTTAATATGCCATATACAACAATACTTTTTTACGTCTTAGCATTAATAATTGTCGTGTCGGCGGTTATGGTCGTGTTCAATAAGAATGTCGTCCATTCCGCTTTCTCGCTGTTCTTCACGTTGTTCGCGATTTCGGGGATTTATGTGCTGCTGAAAGCCGATTTCATAGCCCTCACTCAAATTATGGTCTATGTCGGCGGCATTTTGATTCTGCTGATTTTCGGCGTTATGATGACGACTAAGGTTACCAACGTTGAACTCAAGACTAAAAACCTGAACACGATTCCGTCTCTCGTCTTTTCAATCGGCATCGTTACTATTCTGATTTTCATCATTTTTTCGACGAAATGGAATATTAGAACGGGTCCGGAAAGCGAAGAAACCGTTACTCAGATCGGCACGATGCTGCTCTCGAAATACCTTCTGCCGTTCGAGATAGCCTCGATTGTGCTTCTCGTGGCTCTTATTGGCTCGGCAATGTTTGCAAGAAGAATAAAAGAATAAAAGTTTAATTATAATAAAAATGGAAATTGGTTTAACTCATTATCTGGTTCTGGGAGCCGTTCTTTTCGGACTCGGATTATTCGCGATGATATCCAGAAGGAACGCGATTCTCGTTCTGATGGGAATAGAACTCATACTCAACGCCGCCAACATTAACCTCGTGGCGTTTTCGAGATACAACGGGCTCGGCGTTGACGGTCAGGTCGTCTCGATTTTCGTGATTATCCTTGCCGTTGCCGAAGCCGCTATCGCGCTCGGCATAGTATTAAACCTTTACAATAACTTCGCGACAGTCGATATAGACGAAGCGAACACTATGAAAGATTAAAATTATTATATAATGGAATTTGCATTACAAAAATTACCGGTCATAGTTCTTCTGATACCGATGCTCAGTTTCCTCGTGCTCGCTTTCTTCGGGAATAAAATTCCCCGCGGCGGAGACTGGCTCGCGACGACCTTGCTGTTCATTAACCTCGCGTTCTCGGGTTTCATTCTTTTCGCTTTCGGGACCGCGGGCAGGTACGAAATGAATGTCGAATGGATTGACCTCGGTGGCGCGATTCCGGGAGCCGCGAAGTTCCTCGCAGGCTTTCAGATTGACGCGCTGACCGCCGTCATGCTCGTTGTTGTGAATGCAATAAGCGCTTTCGTGCACCTTTACTCCGTAAAGTATATGGAAGGCGACGCGAAGTACAAAAAGTATTTTTCGTACCTCGGCTTGTTCACGTTCTCGATGCTCGGCCTCGTTCTTACGAACAGCATTCTTCTTATGTACGTGTTCTGGGAACTCGTCGGCCTTTCGTCATACCTGCTCATAGGTTTCTGGTATGAGAAAAAAGCCCCGCAGGAAGCCGCGAAAAAGGCGTTCATCGTGAACAGAATCGGTGACGCTGGATTCCTTCTCGGCATACTTATAATTTTTCTCACGATTGGCGCGTTCACTTTCACGGATATTTTCGCCGGAGTTGAAGCAGGAAAACTCGCGGGCGGCGCTCTTACTGCCGCGGGCATTCTTCTCTTCTGCGGAGCCGTCGGTAAGTCGGCCCAGTTTCCTCTGCACGTGTGGCTGCCCGACGCGATGGAAGGCCCGACACCCGTGTCGGCGTTGATCCACGCCGCGACGATGGTCGCCGCGGGCGTTTACCTCGTCGCCAGAATTTTTGTGATGCTGTCCGCGGACGCTCTCACTGTAATTACTTTCATAGGCGTCATCACCGCTTTCATATCCGCGACTATCGCTCTTACTCAAAACGATATTAAAAAAGTTCTCGCTTACTCAACGATAAGCCAGTTGGGTTATATGATAATGGCTATCGGCGTGGGCGCTTATTCATACGGATTCTTTCATCTGGTTACGCACGCTTTCTTCAAAGCCTGTCTCTTCCTGACCGCGGGTTCGGTTATTGTCGGAATGCATCACGTTCAGGACATAAGGGAAATGGGCGGACTCAGGAAGAAAATGCCGATTACTTTTTACACGTTCCTTATGGCGACGCTTGCAATATCAGGCGTCCCCCTGACTTCGGGATTCCTCAGCAAGGATGCCATTCTCGCCTCGACGCTCGCTTTCGCGGGAGTTAACGGAGGCATCACGGTAATTGTCCCGATACTCGCTTTCGGCGTGGCGGGACTTACGGCGTTTTATATGTTCAGGCTTTTGATAATCACGTTCCTCGGCGAGCCGAAGAACCGGGAAAAGTTCGACCATTGCCACGAATCACCAGCCCAGATGACCATACCGCTTATAATTCTCGCGGTGTTGTCGTTCTTCGCTTTCTTCTCCCTTAATCCGCTCAGCGCGGATTCGGGATGGTTCCTTAATATGGTCGGTATGCCCGAATCAATTCTCGCGGGAACTAAAGGCGCGATTTATAACATACTTCCTCTCGAGGAATTCAAGGAGCACCTGCACCACGCCCATTATACAGCGATGATATTGTCTCTCGCCATATCAGGCATAGGTATTCTTACCGCGTTTGTCTTCTACTACTGGAAAAAGGTCAACGTCGATAAACTCGCGGAATCCATAAAGCCGCTGTATAATTTCTCTCTGAATAAATGGTACTTCGACGAATTGTACGACAAAACAGCCGTCGCTTTCACGATGGGCATATCAAGGCTCAGCGCGTGGATTGACAACAAGATTGTCGACGGCATCGTAAACGGCGCGGCAACGGTCACGAAAGGCTTCTCGAAATATACGGGGCTTTTTGACAATATTTTCGTTGACGGGCTCGTGAACCTTACCGGCGGTATCGTCGGCGCGTTCGGTCTTTTGTTCAGAAAATTCCAGACGGGAAAAATTCAGACTTATATCGCTTTTCTCGTGTTCGGTATTTTGATTCTGTATTTTGTTTTTAGAGTGTTCTGAAAAATTTGAAGTTCTTTTATAATCAGCCGAAATGGCGGAATTGGTAGACGCACTGGACTCAAAATCCAGCGGGACTCAAATCCCGTGAGGGTTCGACTCCCTCTTTCGGCACGAATTACAATAAAAGTAATTAATAAATAAACTTATTTGAGATGATTGAATTTAAACTTCTTGGTATCGGGGTACTGTCCTGGATGGTATTTTTACCCGTATTAGGCATGATAGTTTTGCTTTTAATGCCCAAGAGTGCTGAGAAATACTTAAAGTACATAACCGTCGGATTCACTTCCGTGCTGGTCGTGCTCGCGATTGTTATGATGACGATTTATGACCCCACTAAAGCGGGCATAAATTCTCTCGCGGGATTTCAGTTCGTCGAGAAACTGAACTGGATTGATATTCCGGCTTACCTTTGGGACGGCAGGATTAAGATTGAGTATTTCCTCGGCGTTGACGGTATTTCCTTTCCAATGGTTCTTTTAACGGCATTGATTTCTTTAATAGGCGCTATCGCTTCGTTCAGCGTCAAGAGGAATGAAAAAGGATACTATACGATGTACCTCTTTCTCGTTTCGGGAATGATGGGCGTGTTCGTCGCGCTGGATTTCTTCCTGTTCTTCGTGTTCTGGGAAATTATGCTTCTGCCGATGTACTTCTTAATCGGTATATGGGGCGGCGAAAGAAGGGAATACGCGGCTATCAAGTTCTTCCTTTATACTTTCTTCGGAAGCGCGTTCATACTCGTTGTTATGATTGGTCTGTATTTCAGTTCGAAGGACCCCGAAACAGGACTGCATACTTTCAATATGCTTACCCTGATGGACCCGAGAACGCTTCCTGCCGATTCGTTGTTCGGTATGCTTAATGAAACGTGGAGGCTTCTCGCTTTCGTCTCGCTTTTCATCGGATTCGCAATCAAGGTTCCCGCGTTCCCGTTCCACACGTGGCTGCCCGACGCGCACGTCGAAGCGCCTACTGCGATTTCGGTTATACTCGCGGGCGTTCTGCTGAAGATGGGCACTTACGGCATGCTCAGGATTTCCTGGTCGATTTTCCCGGACGGCGCGAGATATTTTATGGTGCCAATCGCGATTATCGCCGCGATTAACATTATATACGGAGCCCTCTGCGCTATGGCTCAGAAAGATTTTAAGAAACTCATCGCTTATTCGTCGATTTCTCATATGGGCTACGTTATGCTCGGTATGGCGTCGCTTACCGCTATCGGCATCAGCGGCGCGGTGTTCCAGATGTTCAACCACGGAACTATCACTGCCGTCCTCTTCCTTTCAGTGGGCGTGATTTACGACAGAGCCCACACGAGAGGTCTTAACGATTTCGGCGGTCTTGCCAACAAGATGCCTAAGTACTTCGCGGTCCTGATTGTCGCTTTCTTCGCCTCAATCGGTCTGCCGGGTCTCAGCGCGTTCATAAGCGAAACGTTCATTTTCATCGGCGGCTTTACGAATCACTTCATCAGAGTGGTGGCAATCATCTCAATGCTTGGAATAATATTAAACGCCGCTTACATACTCTGGACGATTCAAAGGCTTTTCTTCGGAACTCTGCCCGAAAAATGGAACGGACTCACGGATATAAGCGCGAGAGAATTAATCAGCACGGTTCCTCTTCTGATTATTGTCGTCGTGCTCGGTATATTCCCGTCGTATATGCTCGACCTGATGAAGTCGTCGGTCAATTTACTGGTTAACTTTATTTGGGGTATAAATTAAAAATTAAATTATACTTAAGTGTTAGAACAAACATTAAATAGTTTAAGCGGCTTTCTTCCCGAAACGGTTCTGATTGTTTCTATGGTCGTATGCATTATACTCGACCTGATTCTTGGAAAGAAATCCGCTGTCGTTTCCGTCGCGGGAATAATCGGAATCGCGGTGAGCGGTTATTTCGCCTTTCTTCAAATGGGCGCGAAGAGCATTCTCTTCTCGGGAATGGTCGTGGTTGACCCTTACTCCGTTTTCTTTAAACTTCTTATAGGACTCTCGACGATATTCGTTATTATATTCGCGATGTTCTCGAAGGAAATGAAAGAATCGACTCACAAGAACGAATACGTGTACCTTATGACGGCTATGACGCTCGGCGCTTATCTGATGGCGTCTTCGGTCAATATGCTTATGATGTATCTCTCGCTTGAAACAGTAAGTTTGTCTTCCTACGTTCTCGCGGGTTATACGAAGAAAATAAAACGCTCTTCCGAGTCCGCGATGAAATACATAATATACGGAGCCGCGTCTTCCGGCATAATGATATACGGAATCAGCCTCTTGTACGGATTCACCGGCACGCTTAACATATACGAAACAAGCATATTTCTGTCGAGATTAAATCCCGCGTCTAACCCCGTTATTATTATCAGCCTGATAATGATTCTCGCGGGTTTCGGTTATAAGATTTCTTCGGTCCCGTTCCACTTCTGGACTCCCGATGTTTATGAAGGCGCTCCGATTCCCGTTACGGCGTTTCTTGCCGTCACGTCCTCGGCGGCGGGCTTCTCTGTCCTGATTAGGTTCATAACAAATTCGTTTCTCGCGGGTAGCCTCGTGCAGAACGGACAATTCATCGTGATTCCCGGCGTCAACTGGAAAGAAATAATGATTGTTCTTTCTGTCGCCTCAATGATACTCGGTAACTTCGTTGCCGTTTGGCAGTCGAGCGTAAAGAGAATGCTCGCGTATTCTTCAATCGCTCAGGGCGGCTACATAATGCTCGGTCTCACGGTGGCAAACCAGCAGGGCGTCGCCGCGATGCTGATTTATCTGATGGCGTACCTGTTTATGAACCTCGGCGCTTTCTTCGTGCTGATTCTTATCGCCAACAAACTCGATACGGATGAACTCATAGGAATGAAAGGTCTGGGCTATAAAGCCCCCGTGATTTGCGTCGGTATGGGAGTGTTTATGTTCGCGCTCTCGGGCGTCCCCACGACTGCTGGTTTCGTCGGAAAGTTCTATCTTTTCACGGCGCTTATTGAATCCAAACTCGTCTGGCTCGCGATTGTCGGACTTATGAACGCAGTCGTGTCGCTTTTCTTCTACATCAAGGTCCTGAAGTATATGTTCCTTATGAAGCCCGAAGAGGGGAATACTCAGAAACTTAAATTCGGCGCGGGCGCTTACGTTGTTATGTTCGCTCTCGTTATCCCGACGATGGTGTTCGGTATTTATTTCACCCCCCTCGTGAGACTCGCCGAATACTCGATTTCTATGTTCGGCTTCAGATAAAATTTAGTCAAGTAAATGATTTTAATCCCGGCAACGCCGGGATTTTTTTTTAACTGGTTACCAAGCTCCTGCTTGGTAACCTAATTGCCGTAAACCCCTGAACCCGCCATACAAATTAACTGGTTCGCTGGTCAAAGACTCGCTGTGGCGTGCCCCTGCTTTAAAGTGCCCGTCAGGAATTTCCTCCTGACGGTTATTTCACACTCCTTCCCAAACTCCAGTTTGGGAAGTCATCCGGTATTAAAGTGCCCGTCAGGAATTTCCTCCTGACGGTTATTTAGAAACCCTGAACCCGCATCACAAAGAAATGCATTTCTAATTTCGCAATTTTC
>CAZOQR010000061.1:0-13240 GCA_964581915.1 uncultured Ignavibacteriaceae bacterium
ATGGTTGTTTGCCGAAGATCGGAAATAGAAAACCCTTCGGTGGAATAACCAAAGGGTTTAGAAGTACGCCCGGGACGATTCGAACGTCCGACCCACAGGTTTATGGTTGTTTGCCGGAAATGATTTACCCGAAAAAAAAACTGCTCCCCAATCAGTAGATTGAGAAGCAGTAACGAGTACGCCCGGGACGATTCGAACGTCCGACCCACAGCTTAGAAGGCTGTTGCTCTATCCGACTGAGCTACGGGCGCATTTTCAAGAAATGCAAATTAACTAAGAGAGCCCTAATATTCAAACCAAATTTTGTAACACATCCTGCCGGGAAGGAGCCTGTCCGTCAGGAAGCATAAAAATATTTTCATGAAATATAATGAACTTAATATTATGGAATGTGTTTATTAATTAAAACAATAAATAAATGAAGACAACAACTTTTATTTTTGCACTGCTCTTATTCCTATCTTCCAATCTATTCGCTCAAAACTGGGTGTGGCAAAATCCGCTGCCCGGAGCGAACGAATTATTTACGTCGTATTTCTTTGACCAGAATACGGGTTACATCGGCGGGGAGATGGGAACGCTTTATAAAACAACCAACGGCGGCATTAACATCAGCGTTATTTCCACGGGGTATAATTACAACATAAACTCCATAACTTTTCTGAACGCCTCGACGGGCTACATGGCTTGCGGTTATAACGAGAAGGTGGTTTTAAAAACGACGAACGGAGGGAACAACTGGTCCGCAGTGAATCTCGGGACTCCGTTCTCACTTAAAGACATCAAGTTTATCAACCCGACAAACGGCATAGCGGTTTCGTCTTATCAGACGATATACTACACAACCAACAGCGGAGTAAACTGGACAGGTGTAAGCGGAGCGTCTCAATCCAATTACACAGTGGAATACGTCACGCCCTCTCTGGTTTACGCCGGTTCTTCCGGCGGGCTGATTCAAAAGTCGACTAACGGAGGTCTTAACTGGGTTTCGCAATCCGTCGCTTCGAGTTCGACAGCCATATATGACATTCAGTTTCTTGATTCGCTTACGGGATACGCGTGCGGAACAAATACAATTCTGAAAACAACAAACGGCGGTCTTAACTGGGTCAGCACGGGTCCTTCGGGCTCAAACACAATTTACTCGATTTCGTTTGCAAATACCTTGAACGGCGGCGCTGTATGCGAAAGCGGAAAGTTTATAATGACAACCAACGGAGGAACAAACTGGAGTCAGCAATTTCCTTCGCCCGGAAATTTCAACAGGCTAAACGCGATAAAATATTTCACTTCTGGAATTATTTACCTGTCGGGAATTTTCGGGAATAACATGAAATCAACAGACGGCGGCGCAACCTGGATAAATCTCGTGCACGGACCCAACACGTATATCTTCAGTTCCTGTTTCCTGAATGCGAACACGGGATTCGCCTCTATGATGTCCGGTACAATACTCAGGACAACGAACGGCGGCACGAACTGGACCGAGATTTATACTCCCGCTACAGGAAACAACATAAGTGCTCTGCAATTTACGGATGCGAACACAGGATACGCAATCGCAAGCGGTTCGAACGATATGTATTTAAAGACAACTAATGCAGGCGTGAACTGGACCGTGGTAAATCCCGGAGTCACTTCTTTTATTACCGATTTGAGTTTTATTAATGCAGGCACGGGAGTGCTTATTACGAATAACAAGACATACAGGACGACAAACGGCGGCGCAAACTGGTCGTACATCGATTCGGTCAATTATTCCCTGATGAATATTGAGTTCGCAAATTCGCTTACAGGATATATATCCGCTTACGTCAATTCGAGCACGCGTTTCAGAAAGACTACCAACGGAGGTTTGAACTGGTCTCTTCTTTCCGACTCTGTTCCAAACTCTTACGTGATGTCATACAAGTTCTTTAATGCCAGTACAGGATACGCCGCAGGAAATTTGCTGTATGGCACGACGAACGGGGGGCTTAACTGGACACAACTCGGAAGCACCGGCGCCACAGTGCAGTCGATGCACCTATTTGACGCGAACACAATTCTGATAGGAGGAGTCTTCGGTGTCCTTAAAAAGTCAACCGACGGAGGATTTACGTTTTCCAACATCCCTTTTGTGAATACGAACGCCATCACAACCATGAGTTTCATAGATACGAATACAGGATGGATAATGGGTCAGGGCGGAATGATACTTAAGACTAATAATATACTCACCGGCAGCGGCAAGAATAACTTTACCGTTCCTGCCGGTTATGAGTTATTTCAAAATTATCCGAATCCTTTTAATCCGAAAACAAGAATTTCATTCTCGCTTCCTTCTGCAGGAAAGGTATCATTGAATGTATATGATATACTCGGAAGACTATCGGCGGAGTTGGTTAACGATTACAGAACATCAGGCTCATATACCGTTGAATTCAACGCAGGGAATTTGTCGTCCGGAATATATTTCTATAAACTTGAGGCGAACGGACAAACATTTACGAGAAAAATGATAGTACTGAAGTAAGTGTTTTGAAATAATTGCAACGAAAAAGCCCCGATGAACGGGGCTTTTTTTATAATTTTTACAGGTTCTCAAGTTCAGCGTCAACTGTTTTCGATTTCCTATGAAACTTTTCTTCGAAAATAGTATAAAGAACAGGGACGAAGACGAGAGTAAGGAACGTTGATGCTGTGAGTCCTCCTATTACCGCGATTGCAAGCGGCGCCTGAGATGATTCTCCTCCGATTCCGATTGCCATCGGTATAAGTCCAAGTACGGTCGCGAGAGTAGTCATTAATATGGGACGAAGTCTCGTCCTTCCTCCGCGCCGCACGGCTTCGTGAAGTTCAACTCCTTTTTTCCTCAGCCTGTTTGTATAATCGATTAAGAGAATGCCGTTCGACACAACGATTCCGACCATTACGATTACTCCTTCGAAAGATGTAACCGAAAGAGTAGTGTTCGTAAGGAAAAGCATCCATACAACGCCGACGAATCCGAGGGGAACGGTGAACATAATAATGAACGGGTCAACGAGCGACTGAAACTGCGAAGCCATAATCATATACACGAGGATAATCGCGAGTCCGAGAGCGATGAACAGAGAACTGAAAGTTTTTTTCTGCTGTTCGACGTTGCCTCTGATCTGCACATCGAATCCCGGAGGTATTTCGATGCCTGCGAGTTTCTGCTTGATTTCATCCGCTACGCTGCCGAGATCTCTTCCTTCCACGTTAGAGGTAATGCTGACGAGCCTCTGCTGGTACCTCCTGTCAATCTGCACGGGCGACTTTGACATTTTAATCTCGATAAGATTCGAGAGGGGCACCATTTGACCTGTCGACGACTGTATCGTAAGCGCTTTTATATCGTCGAGGTTGTTTCTGTAATCCTCATTCATCCGGACGAGAATATTATACTGATTGCCTGTTTTCGGGTCGCTGAAAAGCGACGCGACGCTTCCGTTAATAGCGGTAGTAATAGTGTTGGCAATCTGCGCGACGCTGATTCCGAGAGCGCCCGCCTTAACCCTGTCGACCGAGATTCTCGCTTCGGGGAAATTATTATCACGGCTGATTTTAACGTCGGCCGTACCCGGAACGGTTCTCATCATATTAAAAATTTTCTGGGAGAGTTCGTTTGATTTATCGAAATCGTGACCGAGCACTGAAATATCAATCGGGGCGCTCGAGCCGAAGTTAAGAAGGAACTTCAGAAATCCGCCGCTCGAAAGGTAAATCTGCGCTCCCGGCAGAGAAGTAAGTTTCGGCCTGACGGATTTGACTATATCAAAAGAACTTCTTTCGCGGTCGTGAGCGGGAACAAGCGATACGTTTATGTTAGCGCTGTGGCTGCCTGAATTGCCGCCGAAAAGGCTGCCGCTCCGCGAGCCGGGCACTCCCATATCGGAAATCATAGTGTTGATTTCGGGAACGTTATCCTTTAGTATCTTTTCGACTTTCTCGACAAACTTTTCGGTTTCTTCGATTCTCGTTCCGACGGGCATTCTGACGTTTACGGTGAACTGGTTTTCGTCAGCGTCCGGAAAAAATTCGCTGCCGATGAACTGAGTGAGTATGAACGACAAAGCAGAAAAACCGACTATGCCGAGAATAACTTTTTTCCTGTTCCTGAGAGCAATGGCAAGGAATTTTTCGTAAGACGCGTCGATTCCGTCAAGGATTCTTTTTGTTTTCAACTGAAGCCTGTCTGCAAGTTTTCTCGAATTCGGGTCAACCTCTCTTTCTCCCGAAAGAGCCTTATAGCAAAGCAGGGGAGTGACAGTTCTCGAAACGAAGAACGATGCGAAGAGCGAGACCGAAATCGTTATGACGAGAGGAATGAAAAGCAGTTTCGCTATTCCTGAAAGAAAAACGACGGGAAGAAATACGATAACCGTCGTGAGAGTTGAAATGAATATCGGCGATGCCACTTCGAGGGCGGCGTCGAGAGTCGCCTGAAGTTTGGACACGTTGTCCCGCTTCATCAGAGTATAATGGCGCGATATGTTTTCAAGTTCAACAATCGAATCGTCGACCAGCCTTCCAATGCCGAGGGCGAGACCGCCGAGTGTCATAATGTTCAGAGAAGTATCGGAGAAACGGAAGAAAATGAACGTAACAAAGATTGAAAGCGGAATAGCGACGAATATAATCAGCGTGCTTCTCGTATTTCTAATGAAGATTATTATAACGAGAACGGCGAGCATTGCGCCGAGAGCGCCTTCGCGCATTAATCCGGTAATGGATTCCCTTATGTACTGGCTCTGGTCGAACGCCGTGCTTGTATTAACAGTCGGAGGAACGTCGCGAAGGTCTTTCAGTTTTTCGTTTATCGAATTGACGACCTCGACGGTATTCGAGCCCGGAGATTTCTGCACACGCAGAATCACTCCGTGATTTCCGTTCGTTCTTATTATCTGCGTCTGTTCCATGTAAGAATCTTCGACCTTCGCAACATCCCTGACTCTTATCGGGACGTTGTTCACCGTTTTTATCGTAATGTCGCCGATTGGTTCGACAACGTTGAACATGCTTTCAGTTTTAAGGGAGTAGTCGTAAAGACCGGTTTTTATGTCGCCTGAAGGCATTATGAGGTTTGATGCCTGCACCGCCTGAAGAACCTGCTGAACGGACAGGTTTGCCGCTTCAACTCTGTTCCTGTCCATCACGACGTGTATTTCGCGAATTCTGCCTCCGACAACCTGAGCGTAAGCGACGCCGGGTATATGTTCGAGTTGCGGTTCGATAATATTGTAAGCGAGGTCGTACAAAGCGCGCTCGTCCATATCGCTATTGAGCGCGACTGTGATTACAGGCATGTTCGTGATATCGAATTTAAGAACAAGGGGCTGCGATACTCCGTCGGGTATCTGATTCATAACGCGGTTTATTTTCTGAATAACGTCTATAAGTCCGACGTTAGTATTCGCGTCCCAGTTGAAATACAACCTTACCTGCGAGGAGCCTTCTCTTGTCGATGATTGAATGTAATCGAGGTCGGAGACCGAACTTACGCCCCGCTCGATAGGAACCGTAACGCTCTGCTCCATGTCGAGAGGGCCCGCTCCGCTGAAGTATGTAACCGCGGTTACGCTGGGTATCTGTATGTTCGGCAGCATATCTATGGGCAACTGCGCGAAGGACACGAGTCCGAGGATGAAAACGGCAAGGGACGCCATCAGGGTACTTATCGGATATTTAAGCGCGAGTCTTGTTAGCCACATAGAATTTATTGAATGATTTGAACTTTAATATTGTCGTTAATAAGTTCCTGACCGACGGATACGACTTTATCATCGCCGTTTATTCCCGAAACAATTTCAGTCCGGTTGTCGGAACTGAATCCGGTTGTTACGTAGATTTTCTTCGCGGTATTTTCGGCTGTTACCGTATAAACAAAATTACCTTTATCGTCGTACAGAACGCACTGAGAAGGCACTGTAAGCGCGTCCTCGTGCTTGCCGAGTATAATCTCGATTTTCGCGAACATGCCGGGTTTAAGGAGCCTGTCATCGTTTTTAAGCCTTATTTCCGCCTGCATCGTTCTCGTGTTAAGGTCGATTGACTGTGAAATCTTTCTGAAGTCTCCCTCGAATGTTTTATCGGGATAAGCGTCGGTCCTGACGAAAACGCTGTGCACGTTGTCAACGGCAGCGACGTTTTTTTCGGGAATATTGACAAGTATTTTCAGAGAACTGATATCGGACAAAATGAATATGGTGTTTGACGCTGTTCCTGTTGATGTAACAAGCGTTCCCGGGTCGAGAACTCTTTTAATTATGTACCCGCTGAATGGAGCGGTTATGTTGCAGTAATTTACCTGCAGTCTTGCATTCCTTAAATTTGCTTCAGCCGCCTCAACCTGGCTTTTTGACACTTTCAACTGCGTAAAGGCATTGTCGTAATCGCCCTGCGGAGCGAGTCCTTTCTCCACGAGAGTTTTTATTCTTTCGAGGTTAACCGCGTTGTTTTCGAGCGAAGCCTGATACTGATTCAACTGCGCCTCGGCGAGTTTCACCGATTGAATGAACGTTGATTTATCTATTACCGCAAGCAGTTTGCCTTTAGGCACGTAATCTCCGATGTCCGCGTAAAGACTCTGTATATTGCCTGTGATTCTTGAATAAATATTCGCCTGCTGATTTGCGGATATGTCGCCCGAAAGAAGAAGTTTATCGAAAATGTCGGTTCGCTCCACCTGCGAAATTTTTACGCTTTGCACCTGCGACCGTTGTTTCTGCGACGCTTTGAGATTTTCATTGATTCTATAGGCAAGCAGTGATAACAGGAGCGCAAGAACTACAATAGAAGCAATAATTATGGTTTTCTTGTTCATACAATATAGGAAACAAAAATCATTCTAAAAAAATTGAGAGTTATGTAATAATTATGAAGCCTGCCTCGGGTTTATTCATAATACATAACTGAAAAAATAAAATACAGATTTTTTATTTGAATAAAAATTATATAGATACTCTCTCCATATTAATGTATTTTTCGTAATGAAAAAAATTAATCTGTTGTTCGTTCTTGTTGTTTCGGTACTTTTGCTGTACGGCTGGGGCGGCGCGGGTCATAAAATCATAAACAGGAAGTCGGTTTATTCATTCCCGAATGCGATGCTTCCTTTTTCGTGGTGGAGAGACTCGCTCGCAGCGCACGGATCCGACGCGGATTACAGGAAGAACACCGATCCGACGGAGGAATACAGGCATTACATTGATTTGGAGGATTATCCGGAATTCGTGGCAAACGGCAGGATTCCGCAGAATCTCGATTCGTTAATAGCGATTCACGGAATAACATTCGTTACAACGACGGGGCTCTTGCCTTTCGCGATTTTGAATTACACCGATTCCGTTAAAAAATATTTTCAGGCGCGTAACTGGCAGTCCGCAATGCTTAAAGCGGCTGACCTCGGTCATTATGTAGGCGACGCACACAATCCTCTGCATAACACAACGTACTACAACGGGTGGAGCACATTTTCAAGCGGGATACATTCGAGATACGAAACGGGACTTATAAACAGGGATTCCGCATATATTCAGTATTCATACGACAGCGCTCTTTACGTCAGCGACAAGAACAATTTCGCATTCAATATTGTTTATTCGAGCAACGGTTATGTCGATTCCGTGTACAGGGCGGACAGCCTTGCGCACACAATTTCCGGAAGCGTTTCAAGCACGCTGTACTACCAGATATTCTGGCAGTATGCAGGTGACTTTACGATATACTTGTTCAAGAACGCGTCGCGAAAACTCGCGAGTCTCATCTACACCGCCTGGGTCGACGCCGGAAGCCCGCTTCCGACCTATATACAGAATGAAAACATAACGCCCGTTTTTTTTGAACTCAGGCAGAATTATCCGAATCCTTTTAATGCGGCAACGCTCATCGCGTACAGTCTTAAAAGGGCGTCCCGTGTGAAGATTACTGTTTACGATGGTCTCGGACGCGAAGCGGATGTTCTCGTGAACGGAGAAATACAGGCGGGCGAGCACGAGGTTAGATGGGACGCTTCGGGATATTCGAGCGGCATCTATTATTGCAGGCTTGACGCCGGGAGTGCCTCCCAGACAAAAAAAATGATATTAAAAAAATAGATTGGATTTTTGTATCTTTGTTCAGATATTGTAAATTAAAATCGAGCCGTGGAAGTAAAGGTAAAGGAAATTACGTGCAAGAGGGATTTAAAAGATTTTATCGGTTTTCCTCTTAAGTTATACGCGGGGAATGATAAGTTTGTGCCTCCGTTTTATTTCGATGAAATTAATACGTTCATACCGAAAAAGAATCCCGCTTTTGATTATTGCGAATCAAAACAATGGCTTGCGTATAAAAACGGAAGGATAGTCGGCAGGATTGCGGGTATAATAAACCGCAGGTACATCGAAAAATGGGGCAAGAAAGCCGCCCGTTTCGGATGGATTGATTTCATAGATGACGAGGAAGTATCTTCCGCTCTCATAAAAACCGTTACTGACTGGGCGCTCGAAAATAAACTTGAATACGTTCACGGTCCTCTCGGTTTTACGGATATGGATTACGAGGGGATGCTCATCGAAGGTTTTGAAGAAACAGGAACACTCGCTACGATATACAATTATCCTTATTACCCGAAACATCTCGAAAAACTTGGATTCAAGAAAGAAGTCGACTGGGTTGAGTTTGAAATTAAAGTCCCGAAGGGAATACCCGACAAGGCTGAAAGGATAGGCGAAATAGTCAAGCAGAAACTCGGGATAAGGATTCTTAAAGCCGAAAAAGCGAAAGACTTAATGCCTTACGGCAGAGACCTTTTCCTGACTCTCAACGATGCTTATAAAGATTTGTTCGGGTTCGTGGAACTGACCGACAGGCAGATAGATAAGTACATCAAGCAGTACATAGGTTACGTCAATCCCGATTACCTGATACTGCTGCTCGACAAGAGCGACAGGGTAGCGGGATTTGTTATCGCAATGCCTTCACTCTCAAGAGCCTTGCAGAAGTCGAAAGGTAAACTCTTTCCGTTCGGTTTTCTGCACATTCTTAAAGCGCTAAGGAAGTCCAACAGGTATCTTGACATGTATCTTGGCGCGATTCGTCCCGACCTGCAGGGGAAGGGGGTTGACGCTCTGTTGATGACCGAACTTACAAGGTCGAGCATTAAAAACGGAATGATATCAGCCGAAACGAACATAGAACTCGAAACGAACGTGCTTGTTCAGGGACACTGGAAGTATTTCGAACACAGACAGCACAAGCGCAGACGCTGTTTCGAAAAGAGAATAGGCTGAAAAAAAATCAGGGCGAAAGTCTTTCGATAATCCACTCTTCATTTTCTTTCCTGTATCTGATTCTGTCGTGGAGCCTGTTCGCGCGTCCCTGCCAGAATTCGAAGACATCCGGTTTGAGAATGTATCCTCCCCAGTATGGCGGAAGCGGAATTTCGCTGCTATGGAATTTCGACAGATAAATCAGAAACTTTTTCACGATTGTAAGTCTGCTGTCTAAGACCGTGCTCTGATTTGATGCCCAGGCACCCACCTTGCTCTTGAAAGGTCTCGTTTTAAAATAATCGAAGGACTCTTCGGGAGAAATCCTGAATACCCGTCCTTCTATCCTAATCTGTCTTTCGAGTTCAGACCAGAAAAAAATCATAGACGCCTGATTGTTCTCTTCGAGTTCTTTTCCTTTTCTGCTTTCGTAATTCGTATAGAAATAAAATCCCTTCGGGTCGAATCCCTTCATCAGGAGCGCTCTGGCGGAGGGTCTGGCGTTTTTGTCCGCTGTCGCGAGAATGAAGGCTGTAGGCTCGAGAATATGTGAATTCATAGTTTCGTCGAACCATTTTCCGAACTGAGAGAAAGGATTAATCTCAACGTCCTTGACACTGAGGGATTTCTGTTTGTAATTTATGCGTATATCCTGTATTTGTTTCGGGTCTATCATTTTTCGTAAGTCAGCCCGTGGCCGAATTTATAGTTTTCATTAATTGTTACGGGAAGTTTGCCGTTGGGCTTGATGTCGGCGATAATTGATTTCACGGCCGCGATAATCGACGGCTTGCTGTCTCCGTAAGCGCAGATATAAGCGGGAACTTCGGGGAAGTTTTCCATCAGATAAGGGTTGCCGAAAGAAATGACGATGACCTTCTTGCCGTTGTAAGTAAGGAAATTCACGTAATCCGCCTGCGATTCGTTCATGCCGACGGTGCCGCTTTTCATTTTCACCTTTATGAACAACGGAATTATGTAATAATCGAATTCGTCCATCTGCTTGAAAGTCGCTTCGAGGCTTATGATATCGCCGTTGATAGCCTTGGTCTTGACAATGTTGTTGAAAATTCCGCCCGTTCTGCGTGTGAATTCTTCGTAAAAGAACTGCGTATTTTCTGGTTCGTTTCCGTAGTACATCGAGAGCAGGAGACACTTGTCGTCGGTCTGCTTCTTCGGAAGGGGAAGAATGCCGTCATTCCGGACGAGTGTAATCGATTGGTCAGCGATTGTCTGCGCGAGTTCGACCGCGAACCCGCTGTTCACGACATCCATGACTTTTGATTCGTCCGTGTATCTATTATCGAAAAGTTTGAGCCATTCTTTCGCTTCAATGATTTTCTTAACGGACATATCAATTCGTTCTTCCGTTATTTTTCCGCTGTTAACCGCTTTCTCGATAGCGTCTATTGTCTTTGTTTCGCCCTGCGGCATAAGAATCAGGTCGATGCCGGCCTCGACGCATCCGAGCGCTACCTGTTCAGTCGTAAAGTATTTCGTAATGCCGGACATATTCAGCGCGTCCGTAACAATCAGCCCGTTAAAGTTCAACTGATTTCTTAATAATCCGTTCACTACAGGAGATGACATTGTCGAGGGGAGGTTCGGAGTCTTGTCGACGGCCGGGAATGAGATGTGCGCTATCATTACTGACTTCACCCCCGCGTTAATCGCCTCCCTGAAGGGGACGAGTTCTACGCTGTTGAGCCTGTTCAAATCGTGCTTGATAACAGGCAGGTCGTTGTGCGTGTCAATATCCGTGTCACCGTGACCGGGGAAGTGCTTTGCCGTTGCGATCACACCGCCGTCCTGAATACCCCTTATCATCTCAAGTCCCATTTCGCTGACAAGATTAGGGTCTTCACCGAATGAGCGAACGTTTATTATCGGATTCTTCGGATTGTTGTTAACGTCAAGCACGGGCGCATAATTCTGATGAACACCGATTGCCCTGCATTCCTTTGATATCTGGAAACCCATCTTGTAAGCGAGTTCTTTGTTCCGTGTCGCGCCTATCGCCATGTTGTTCGGAAAAATCGAACCGTCCTCTATTCTCATCGCGGTTCCTCTTTCAAAATCCTGAGATATGAGAAGAGGGGTCTCGCTGAGCGACTGAAGTTTATTAATCAGTCTCGTTTCTTCGAGCGTTTTTCCTTTGAAGAAAATAATGCCGCCGATTTTCTCTTCGGAGATTAATTGACGCAGCCTTTTATACTCTTTATCGGATTCATCGAGATAGTATCCGTCGGAATACGTTATGACCATCTGTGCTATTTTTTCCCGAAGCGACATTTTTCCGAGAAGCATTTCGGAGCGAGACGGATTCCGCGAGTAGGAGTTGTTCAATCCGCTCTCCGTGAAAGAATTCACTATAATAAAAGTTATGAGAAAACAGAAGAAAATTTTTTTCATAGAATTACCGTTTAACTGTTACGTTATGATAAATATTCTTACAAAAATCACGTCGGATACCCACTTCGCGAATGGAAAATAATACAGTGCTTGAAACTTTCATCCATCGCAAAACCCGGCGCTGATACGCCTGACGCGGCAGAACCGTGAACCTGAAACTATTTGCTTTCCATTTTATCGTTCAGGTTCTGGAAATACTTCAGCATTTCCATCGGCAGAGGAATAATAAGCGTCGATGTTCTTTCAGCCGCTATTTCAGTCATCACCTGCAGGTAACGCAACTGCATCGCATTCGGGTTGCTGCCGAGAATGTTCGCCGCTTCCGCGAGTTTCGCGGCAGACTGGAATTCGCCTTCGGAGTTAATGATTTTTCCGCGTTTATCGCGTTCCGCTTCCGCCTGACGGGACATAGCCCTTATCATTTCCTGCGGCAGGTCAACGTTTTTCAGTTCAACGTTCATTACCTTTATGCCCCAGGGTTCGGTTTCGCGGTCAATAAGTTCTTTCAGTTTGGCGTTAATCAGGTCGCGGTGCGAGAGCAGTTCGTCCATTTCGCTTTGACCGAGAACGCTTCGCAGCGTGGTTTGCGACACGAGCGATGAAGCGTAGATGAAATCCTCAACCTGTATTATCGCCTTCGCGGGATCTGTTACTCTCAGGTACACGACCGCGTTGACCTTTACCGAAACGTTGTCCTTTGTTATGATGTCCTGTGAAGGCACGTCCAGAGCGAGAGTTCTGAGGCTTACCTTTACCATCCTGTCGAGAATAGGAATGAGAATAATGAGCCCGGGTCCTTTAATCTGCGAGAACTTTCCGAGCCTGAAAATGACGCCGCGCTCGTATTCGTTCAGTATCCTGAAAGAACGTATTATTATAATCAGGAAAATGAAACCGATGAAGAAAAGAAAAACCACAAAAACACTGGCGAGAGCATTCATATATTTCTCCTTATTTTTTATTTATTTCAACTTTGTAATAATTTTCTTTAAACTCAAGCAACTTTTCAATGATAGGCTGCATAGTAGTGAATTGCATCAGTTCAAGCCTGAAGGTTCTGATGTCCTTTAATTCCCTGAAATAACCCGAATAGTGTTTTCTGAATTCAAGCACGCCCTTTTTTTCGCCCTTAAGTTCCACCGCGCTTCTTATATGTTCGATGCAAACGTTTATCCTTTCTTCGACAGATGGTTCTTCTTCCCTGTAACCGTTCTTCAAGAAGAATTTCGACTGACGAAAAATCCAGGGATTAGTCACCGCGCTTTGACCTATCATAACGGCATCCGGCTGATAGTTGTCAAACACGAACTTCACGTCTTCGGGGGTTTTGATGTTTCCGTTGAGAATAATCGGAATCGAGACGCCCGCATCTTTTATACGTTTCACCCAGGTCCAGTCGGCTTCACCTTTATTTCCCTGACCCCTGACTCTGCAATGAACAGTCAGAGCCTTTATTCCGATATCCTGCATCATCCTTGCTACATCGACAATCACGATGTTATTTATATCCCATCCTAGTCTTGTTTTAAGTGTAACGGGCAGTTTGACATTTTTGACGACCGATTCGGCAA
>CAZOQR010000062.1:0-13215 GCA_964581915.1 uncultured Ignavibacteriaceae bacterium
GAGTGCGGTCAGGCGAATATCCCGAGGTCTCGGGACAGGCTCTGGCGGCACAAAAGAGTGCTAACTGTTATCTGCTAACTGTTAACTGTTAATTGATACCGTATCCGCTCTTCTGTCCTTTTTGTATCGCGGGTATTCCGTCCTTCATCCATTCGGGCATAGGTTCTCCTTTAAGCAAGTGGTCGAAGAACTGTTTCATTCTTACTGACACGTCAATCCTGTTCGGCCATTTCACGAGATTGTGTTCCTCGCCGTTGTAATTCAGGAACCAGACTTTTTTGTCAAGCCGTCTCAACGATACGAAAAACTCCACGCTCTGATGCCACGGCACTGCGCCGTCTCCGTCGTTCGCCATTATAAGAAGCGGCGTCGTAATTTTATCCGCCTTGAAGAGCGGAGAATTTTCAATATACAGGTCGAATTTTTCCCACAGGGTTCCGCCGATTCTGCTTTGCTCTCTTTCGTACTGGAATATTCTGGTAACACCCGATTCAAGCCTGATGCCTCCGTAAGCGCTCGTCATGTTCGACACGGGCGCTCCGCTCATAGCCGCCTTGAAAAAATCAGTGTTCGCTATCAGGTAAGCAACCTGATATCCGCCCCAACTCTGTCCCTGTATTCCTATGTTTTCCCTGTCTATGTACGAATAGTTGTCCGCAAGATACTGGCAGCCGCTGAGAATACAATTGTAAGCGCTCTTTCCCGGATACCCTATATCGTAATGAATGTCGGGCACGAATACGAAATAACCGTTGCTAACGTACAGGGGAATGTTCAGGGCAGGCCGGCTGGGCGCAGGCAGGAAATACACGTTGAACCTGTCCGTATTTCTTTCATAGAAATATGAAACCATCGGATATTTTTTTGCCTCATCGAAGTTTTCCGGTTTGTAAAGCAGCCCCTTGTTTTCTCTTCCGTCAAATCCCTTCCAGTTGACTATTTCGACTGAACCCCAGAAATAGTTTTTCTGCTGCGGATTGGCGTCAGATAGTTTTTTTATGTTTCCGAACGTTACGTCGGTCGTCCAGAGGTCGGGAAACTCCGTAAAAGAAGATTTCTGGAACAAAATCCTCCGGCTGTTTTTCGCTTTGAACAGCGACACGAATTTATTGTCGAGCGTTATAAGTCTGTTTAACTCCTGCCTGCTGAGTATATAGTCGCAGTAACCTTCCTGCCAGTTTGTTTCATTCGTTGTCTTGATGAAAAATTTCTCGTCGGGCGAAATGTTTAAGGAATCCTTGTTAACGCTCTGGTACCTGTAAACCGTGTTTCCTTCGCGTCCTTTCGTCAATCTTACGGGCGCGTACGAGTTTTCAGGGCTGACTTTCCAGATGTCAAACCTGTCGTACAAAAGAATGTCGCTGTCGTTTGTTGTCCATGCCGCGATTCCGTAAGGTTCGGGAATGTTAGGCACGTCATTCTCTTCGTCGTATATCTTCGCCGGTATGTCTTTTGAGATTGAGTACGCTGTACCTTTTTCGTTTGAGTAAACGTGCCAGGAACTGTCCGCGTTGTCAAACCAGTGGATGAACTTTCCTGTAGGAGATATTCCGTATCCGTACTGAACTCCTTCCGACAAAAGTACCTTTTTGCCTGTCTTGTAATTCAGAGAATAAATATCGACCTGGTCCGGCTGAATCCACGAAGATGAACGCTTGTAGGGGTTCTGGTCTATCGCGAGGTAATTTTCGCTTTTTCCGTTGAATGCAGTCCGTATTGTTTCGAATTGGTCGGAACCCAGTTGGTACAGGCTCAGCGTTTCGGTGTCATACACGGCGGTGTAATTTCGTTTTTTTGTTTTCTCCAAATCGTGCAATTGCTGCGTCTGAAGGAACGGGTCCTGCCAGTTCCAGACGTCGAGTTTGTACTTTTCTTCTTCAATCAGGGTGTCCTTTGGTTCAGGCATTATTTTGGGCGCAGTTCCGAAGTATAGTTTTTTTCCGTCGGAAGAAAATTTCAAATCGCAGTAAGGGCTGATCTCCCAGTCCTGCGGAAACCGCGCGCTTGTCGTGTCGGCGATAAGTTTAATCTTTGAACCGTCCGAGTAATATAATCCGTACCTTTTAACTTTCGATGTATCCTGTGAATGCAAGAACGCGACGTTCCTGCCCGATTCGTCTATTTCAAGGTTGCTCCCATAGCCTTTCCTTGAAAATATCATGTCCGTCTTATCCTTCTCAACGTCAACTACAAAGACCTGCGCCGTATCCGTTTTTCCTTTTTTCAAAGCGATGAATCCGAGATATCTGCCGTTTTTTGAAAAGTCATATTCGACTACGTTGTTGAAAACAGTGGATTTCATCGTAACGGGGTCAACGAGCGTCAGGTCATATACTTCGGTTTCACTCTTTGACAGCGTATCCTTTTTCTTCCTGTCAATTTCTGTCAGATACGCGGCGCGGGAAAATGTGTTTGGACTGACTTTAAATGATTTTAAGTTCGGAATCCTGAAAATGCTGTCTTTATCCGATAAATTTTCTTTTAAAAGCACATAACCGAAATGTTCTTTCGGAAAACTTTCCTTTTTCTTCTTTTCGAACTTGTATTTTCTTGTAGTGTCCTCGGGCACCTTTATCCTGAAAGCGGCGAAATCGCCGTTCGGCGATATCTGGCAGTCGGCTCCGCGGGGTATGGTGATTTTACTCTCGTTGTCAGGATTCTGAATAAAAAGAATGCCGTCGCCCTTCTGTGGATTAATCTCATAGGCCGTGAATTTTCCGTCGGGTGAAACCTTTATGTTTTCCAGCCGTTTCCAGAAATTATAAACATTGTGGTCAAGCGGCTGTTTCACCGAATCGATTTGCGCCCGGGCTTGAGTGAACAGTAACGATATTAAAATGCAGAATAATATTTTTTTCATAGTAATTTGATTGAATTTTTCAAAATATCTGATGTTTATTCAATTAACAATTCAATTGAACTTCAAATTCTTCGGACAAAAAACGGTTAAAGGAGAACAAAATCGTGCTTTCCGTAGTTAAATAATTAATTATTTGAATTTATTGTTATTATTATGTTGATTAAATTATAAGATTGTAAAAAATGGACACGGAAAATAAGGATAATATTAATAAGGATTTAAAAGGCGGGAATGAATCGGCTAAACCCGTAAAAAAGCGGGGCAGGAAGCCCGGGACGTCTAAGACCGCTAAAGGAAAGACTTTACCCGAAATTCCTGTCGAAAAAGATAAGATACCCGAAATAAAAGGTGAAGCAGAAGATAACGTGCCTGAAAAGGATAACGGGATAATCGATACAGTCTCAATCGCTGAAAACTCACACGAAGAAGCGAAATCCGATGATGAAGTTTTACCCGTTGAGCATAATGAAAATACAGGAACGCTCGAAGAGTCTTCCGAAACCCCTGAAACACAGGGAAACGATGATGAAAACGCTGTTACGGATAATACTGAAGAGCAACAGACGACAGCCCCTGTGAGTGCTGAAGATACCGCGAGTTCGGATTCCGATGAAGAATCAATTCAGCCGGTAACCGAAAGCAATTATCAGGTCAGCCTCATAGACGAAAATGTATTGCTCGTTAAAGTCTCCACGAAGCAATCCGTGCTTGTTGAATGTTCGGTAAAAGATAAATCCGCCGGCAAACCGTCCGAAGAAACACAGTCAAATAAGATTTTCATTCATCCGAGAACAGATGATTTGAAACAGGAGGTCGAAGTTCAGGTAACAATCGGCACGCCTGAGAAGGCAGAAACAGTGAGCGCGGAAAATCCTGCCGCTGAAACGGAACCCTCTGCCGATGAAATCAAGCAGGAAACTTCCGAAGCAAAAGATGAACAAAAACCCCAGACTCCGAAGGCAAGCAATTATCAGGTTACGCTTACGGATGAAAATATTTTAAGGATAAAAATACCTACAAAGAAATCCGTTACAATTGAAAGCAGCGTAAAGGACAAATCGGATGATTCGGAATCGGAAGAAACACAGTCGAACAGAATTTTCATACATCCGAAATCTGGTTCGGTAAGACGTGAAATCGAGATTTTTATTAAAATCGGTCTGGGCGAAACGGCGGTTTACACTCAGGAAAGCAGGAGCGTGTCCGCTGAAAAAGATGTAAAAAGGACAACAGGCGTAAAACTCACTCCCAACCCGATTGTAGCGGACCTCATAAATAAATTCCGCGAACCAAAGGAAGAAGATACGGTAATAAACGGAAACAGGACTCCCGAAGAAATTCTCGAAGACAGGCTCGGCAAGAAAAATCCGTGGCGCCTGTATCACAACCTTCTTCAGAGAAACATGATACGCGGCACCGTTTCAGCGAACGTTCTGATAATAATCGCTTCGATTATAATTTTTTCGATTACCCCGAAGACAGTTAAAGAGGATGAGAACGGCGAACAGAAAAGACTTATCGTTATGCAGGACCTTCCTGAGAACCTGAATCAGATGAACCAGAACGTTGATGACCCCAACAGGCCGCCCGACCCGCCGACAGAAGACGGTACGACGGGAAGCGACGTCACAACGCCAAAGATAAATACGCCGAAGGTGAAACCTCCGAGAATTAACGTTCCGAAGATTAATACGACGTCCGATACGAATATCGCGTCCCTGAACGGTGAACTGGATTCTCTCAGAAAGAGGAATATTTCGGGAAACAACGGTAATTCGACGGGCTCGGATACCGGAAAAATCAATACGTCGCTGATGCCTGATTCGCTGCTTAAGAATCTTACGGAGAACGAAGTAGGTCTGATAGGAAAATTCCCGCCTAACTGGAAGCAGATTGATTCAAGGAGCATCAATATTAACCAGAAAGAATTTTCGGGAATAATTCTTGTGGATACGACGGCGAAGAAAAAAGAGGAAGCGCTCAACATGAGCATCCAACTGGATACGAAAGGCGATTACTGGAAGCAGTTCCAGTTCAAGAACGTTTTCGCGGAGGATTCGCTGCGCACGATTTATTCGATAGACCCGAAAATCGAAGCCAAACTGACTTACTACAGGTTCTACGTTGCCTCAAAATTGGAGAACGTGTTCATTGCCGCGTACGTCGAGCCTTCAGTGTTTGAAAAATACAAGCCGGAAATCGAGCAGGTAGTCAGGACGATAATTATTTCGAAACCGCAAAAAAAATGACGGCATCCGGTTGAATGCCGCCGCGCAATCCTTTTAATATAATTCTATATTTCGCTTTCTGAAAAGAAGAACGCAACTTCCTTTATTCCGTTCTCCGCCGAGTCGGAACCGTGTACCGCGTTTTCCTGTTTTGATGAAGCGAAAAGTTTCCTTACCGTGCCCGCTTTTGCTTCGGCAGGGTCGGTTGCCCCGATAAGTTCCCTGTAATCCTTAACGGCGTTCGCTTTTTCGAGCGCGATTGTAATTACGGGTCCGGAAGTCATGAATTCGACCAGGTCATTATAAAAAGGTCTTTCCTTGTGAACTTCATAGAATTTCTGCGCCTGTTTCGTCGATAATTGAAGCATCTTTAAGCCGAGCATTTTGAAGCCGGAGTCAAGTATCATCTGGATTATTTTCCCCTGTACGTTTTTCTTTACTGCATCAGGTTTGATAATGCAAAGTGTTCTTTCCAATTTATGTCCTTTCTGTGTTTTATATGTTTTTACTCGTCGTTCGAGATTGGAGGCAATGCGAGAGAGTCGCGGACTTCGTGAGTCATCGAGCATTTCCTGTTGTTAAGTTTCTTGTTGATTAAATCCGTGACCGAAGGACAGGAACTGTTAGCGAGCATTCCCGTTATGGAGCAAACCTGTGCTTCATCCACGTTATCGGGCATCAGGAAATATTCGACAGGGAAGTCGAAGTTCTCGTCGGAGTACAGCAGTTTCATGAACCTGCCCCATATCGGAGCCGCCGCCCTTCCTCCCTGTCCGTAGGAGCCTCCGAATTTTACACGGGCGTCGTCGAATCCGAGCCAGCATCCCGCGACGAACTGCGGTGTGTAACCGATGAACCAGGCGTCGGTGTAATTCTGCGATGTTCCGGTCTTGCCTGCCGCAGGCCTGTGAAAGAACTGCCTGATTGACGATGCCGTTCCCTCGTTAACTACACCTTCCATCATATCCGACATCATGTACGCGGTTTCTTCGCTCAGCACTTCTTTCGTTTCCGGAACAACCTGCTCTATAAGGTTGCCGTTTCTGTCTTCGATTTTAGTAATCGCGATCGGCTCAACCCAGATTCCTTCGTTAGCGAAAGTTCCGAACGCGTTCGTCATCTCGAGAGGCGTCACTTCACCCACGCCGAGCGCCAGAGAAAGAAAATTCGGAAGTTCGGACTTGATTCCCATCTTGTGCGCGAGGTCAATAACTTTATCGATGGGCGCCAATTCCATCGCCGTTCTCACGGCGACAACGTTTATAGATTTTTCTATCGCGTATCTCATCGACATCATTCCGCCCGTGCCGCCGCCTTTCGGCGTCCACATTCTGCCGCCCATGTTTACTGACAGGGGGTCGTTGGAAATCATGAAGCCGGGCGAATATCCGTTGTTTACCGCCACGGCATACACGAATGGTTTGAATGAGGAACCGGGCTGCCGCTTTACCTGCGTAACGTGGTTGAGCCCGTATTTGGTTCTTGTCAGAGGATTCGCTCCGACCATCGCTTTGATTTCTCCTGTTTTCGGATTCATAACCACGAATCCCACCTGTACGGTAGTGGCAAGGCTCTTGACTGAATCAATTATCGCGGTGTTGTTCTTCATCGAATCGAAAATCTTTTTCTTGTCGTTATCCGTCGGCGCTTTCCTGTACGCGTCGGATTGCTTTATGAATTTTTCAAGGTCGCTTTCGAGAATGTCCTTGTTGTTCTTCCAGTTCCAGTATGAATTGAATGATTTCTGGTATGACTTTAACTGTTCCTTAACCGCGTCGTCGGCGTGCTTCTGGAATCTCGTATCCAGCGAAGTATATACTTTTAATCCGTCCCTGTAAAGGTCGAACCCGTATTTTTCCGCTTTCTCCTGCATCAACTGCCTTACATATTCCGTGAATTCGGGCGCGGAAGATTCATTGCTTATTTCCTGCTGGTTGTATGCGACGCGCACCGGACCGTTCGCGATTGACTCCATTACTTCCTTCGTAATGTAATTCTCCTCGTACATCGCGTTCAGAACCAGCGCTCTTCTCTTCTTAGCGTTCTCGGGGTACTCTATGGGGTCGTAATTCGTCGGCGATTTCAACAGCGAAACCAGCAAAGTGCATTCGTCGAGGGAAAGGTCTTTGCTCGTTTTGCTGAAATACGTGTTTGCCGCGGCTTCGATTCCGTAAGCGCCCTTTCCGAAATATACAGTGTTAAGGTAATAAGTGAGAATCTCCTCTTTGGTGTACGTCCGCTCTATCTGTACCGCGGTCATCGCTTCGCGGAGTTTCCTGTTGAAGGTCATTTCCTTCCTGTTGAGGTACAGGTTGCCGGCAAGTTGCTGTGTGATTGTAGAGGCGCCCTCCTTCTTGAGCCTGAAACTTAACAAGTTCTTTACCATCGCCTGAACTATGCGCTGGACATCGACACCCCAATGGCTGAAAAATTTCCTGTCTTCGGTCGCGACGAGAGCGTTTATCATATCCTTCGGAATGTCCTTGTACGTTACCTTCGTGCGGTTCTTCAGGAAGAACTTGTCGATTAATTCGCCGTCGTCCGAATAAATTTTTGTCGCTTCTTCAATTTTCGGATTCTCGAGTTCGGACAGCGAAGGAAGCGACTGAGCGAGAAAAACAAGGTATCCCGTAACCACGAAAAATACTGATATAAGTACAATCAGAACGAAGCCGAATGAGAACTTCTGCTTCGTGTTTTTCTTCGACATTTTTTTCCGGTAATTCCTGTCACCGAAAAATTTATCGAGTTCCGCTTCCTTGTTATTTTTTGTTTTACCGAACATTTTATGCTTCAAACTCTTCAAGTACCGAATCAACGATTTTCTTGCCGCTGAAATCGTAGTATTTCTTTAATGTGAACTTATTTCCTGAAAATACGCCGTAACTGAAACTCTTCATCCAGTCGCCCAGATTAATGTAGCATCCTTTTTCCCGTTTTATCATCAGAGGCTTGTGCCTGTGACCCATCACGACGAAATTGTAACCTTCTTCCACTTTCTTCAGCCCCGCGTCAAGCAGTCCGTCCTTCTGCGAATAATCCTTTTGCGAGGTGTATCCGCGGGACTTGGAGGATGTATGCTTAGCCAGCCATAGTCCAATGTCAGGATGTATTAACGAATAAAAAAACTGCGATACCCGGTTTCTCAGAATCACTTTCATTATCTTGTAACCCGTATCCTTGTACGCGAGCCCGTCGCCGTGATGAATATAGAATTTCTTTCCGTTAATTTCTCTCTCAATATGACGGTGAAGAATCGGGACGCCGAATTCTTCTTCGAAATATTTACCCCGCCAGAAATCGTGATTTCCGGCGAGGTACGTAATCTTTGTTCCCGCTTTTACAAGGTCGTATATGGCGGAGAAAACCCTGTAATGACCCTTGGGGACTACCTGCCTGTACTCAATCCACGAATCGAAAAAATCGCCGTCGATTATTAGTTCCTCCGCTTTTCTCGAGACAAGCAGTTTCAGAAAATCAATAAGAATATCTTCCTGCTCTTTTCCGTGCTCGTAATGAACCATACCGAGATGCGCATCCGACAGGAAGTAATATTCTCCGTTCATTAAAACTTATTTTACCTTTACGCTTACGGTGAAGTTCTTTGTGGCTATCTTGCAGATGCCTGATTCGGTGCTGCAATAGCCGAACTTGACCGTTCCGGAAACCGAAATTGTCGTTCCGCTTTCAACGTTGCCGTTGACTTTAAAATTGTATTTTATCTGAGAATTCGTCAGGTAATCGCCGTCTCCGCCCGAATAATCCTGTACGCCCTGACCCGTTATGCCGTCACCCGATATGCTGACTTCCATAGGCGGTTCTTTGGGTATTTTTACTTTCGGACCGTGCTTGAACTTGATTATAAGCGTTCCGGTCGTGCCCGGTTTGTAAGATTTCTTTGCAACTGTTACCTTTACCGTCGGAGCCGACTGAGCCGAAGCATCGTTCTGCATCATTACGGCAAAAAATCCGATCACGAGAATTAATGCCAATACTCTGATTTTCATATAGATATAATGTATTTATTTAAAAAAAGTTTCTTTTTCCGTAACTGTAAATATAGATATTTTATACGTATAATTTAATACAAAAACCCGAATGACAACTAACATTTTTACTAAATTCCGCCCGTTTTGTTTCAATTTTAATAAATTAAAAGTTCAAATTGTAAAATGCAAAAGTAAAATTAAAAATTTAAAATTCAGATACCGTCCGGTCCGGCGGACATTTTATTTTTGAATTTCACGTTACAAATTTTCCTTTTTGATATATGAATTGTAATTTTGACTTTTGTCCGCCGCGGCGGATGATTTTTGGCATAAAATGAAAATGCCCGCGAGTACGGGCATTAAAAATTTCCCAATTTAAAATTTAAAATTTGAAAATTTGAAATTTAAAATTTAAAATTTATAATTGGATTAGTATCTCTTAATCATAAAATCCTTATGGTGTCCGTTGCTGAACTCCTTGTGCGATTCAATCATCGCGTAAGCGTTGTGATTGTGTATGCTCTCATAATTCTCCGCTTCAACAAGGTACCAGAGGATGTTTTTATTCCCGCGCAGTTTAATCGCGACGTTTCTGACAACGTCTTCGACGAACACGGGGTTTTCGTACGCGTGTTCTGTAACGTATTTTTCGTCTTCACGCTTGAGAAGTGTGAAGAGTTCCGAACTCGCGCTGCTTTCCACGTATCCGATTATTTCTTCAATCCAGACCGTGTCGAGAAATCTTACGGAAACCGTAACTTCTCCGCGCTGATTGTGCGCTCCGTATTTTGATATGTTCTTCGAGCAGGGGCAAAGGGTCTTAACGGGCACCTGCACCGTCATTATCAAATCTTTCTTGTCGTTGTCCATTACGGCGTGAAACTTAATCCTGTAATCCATTAATGAAGGCTTGCCGCTCACGGGCGCTTTCTTTTCCTTGAAATACGGAAACTCGAGTTCGATGTGCGCGGACTTTGCCTTGAGTTTTTTCTGCATCTCGCCGAGTATCTCGTAAATTGAATCAATGTGAATTTCCCTTTTATTCATAAGCACTTCGACGAACCTGCTCATGTGAGTGCCCTTGAACTCTTTCGGGAGGTCAACCGTCATTGATACCGTCGCTACAGTATGCTGCAGACCGCTGTCGGGGTCCTTGACCGTGATTGGGTACTTGAGATTCTTTATTCCTACTTTATCGATAGGTATATTTCTTTTGTCCGATTGATTTTGAGTGTCCGGAAGCATTGATTTATTTATTCCTTCCTGTACGTGAATTTCATTTTTAAACATGATTTATACTTTATATTTATTGTTCCTGTCATTCGGCTTCGATTGTGCATTCGAAAGGACTTTTATCGCAGTCGATGTGAACGCTGAAAAATCTGCCGTTATTTTTTAGAACAAAATTCCAAATATAAAGTTTGTCGGTTTCTGGTATGTTTGAACTTAGAATATCCTTTTCGTTTATGAAAGTGAATTTGCCTTCCTCGAATGAAGGCGGAAGCGTTTCTATCGCGTGCCTGTAATCAAAAAGGAAAAGCATAATGTCTCCGATTTTAGGATAATTCTTTTCGGTGATTATGCCTCTGAGAGTCCAGTCTTTTTCAGATGACGATATGCCGCATTCTTCTTTCGCCTCGCGGACGGCGCACTGAAAAGGCGATTCGGCTTCGTGCACGTGTACTTTGCCGCCCGGAGGAGACAACAAACCCTTGTTGGGTTCGTTTAATCTTTCCAGCAGAAGGTACCCGCCCTGCGGGTTTTTAATATAAAGCAGTGTTGCAAAAACCAATGTGAAATGAATTAAAAAGGGAAGGAATTAAGAAATGAATTATTACTTCGCTTCCCTGTGTAATACGTGCTTTTTCGCGAATTTATCGTACTTCTTAAGTTCGATTCTTTCCTTTGTGTTGTTTCTGTTCTTGTAAGAAACATATACACTCTTTCCTTTGTGTTCACCTTCGACGCTTACGAGTTTAATTTTGATTCTTGCGCCTTCTTTTTTCTTTGCCATATTGCTGTATTATATATTATTAATTTTAAATACAAAAAATAAATATATGAAAAATAATTTTAAAAATCATCACAATTATTGCCTCAAAACCTGAAATCCACGCCGATTTCGGGCGAAAAGTCCCATTTGTTTCCGAAACCAAGCCTTCCGGTGAGGAAAATATTCTCCTCATACTGATATCTGACACCCGCGTGCCCGCTGTACCATCCTACCTTGAACTTCGCGTCCGCGCCCAGGCATAATCCGAGGAACGGCGTGAATTTGCTCTCGCCTATGTTCCTGAAGTTGTAAGTAATCAGCCCGCCGATGAACGCGTCGCTTGCTATCGAGGAGCCGAGGTTGGCGTATTTAACCGCGAAGCCCAGACCGAGCAGACCCGAATATATTGGAATAGTCTCGTGCTCGAAATAACCCGAGAAAAGAATCGCGGATTTGTCGGTCAGAATGGAAATGCCGGGACCTGCGAGATTATCGTTAAGTCTCAATTGCGCGTCTCCCGTTTTTGCGAGCAGTAACGAAAACAATATCGCCGTGATTACAAAAAAGATTTTCATAATGAATAATATAATTTTATTTGAAACATTTTTCCGCTAATTTATCATTCATAATGCAAAATCGATAAAATATTGTTTCTTGTAAATGGAGAAAAGCAAACTATATACACCCGTACTCGATAAAGGTTTCATAGAGGTTGTTGACCGCCTCGGCTCCGACCTGACTGTCGTGAATTCCGCGAGGGTTTCATTCGGAAAGGCGAAGAAGGAATTTACGGAGCGCGACAGAATACTTGTAAAGTTTCTCGCGGAGAACAAGCACTATTCGCCGTTCAGGCATATCGTCGTTCAGTTTCACGTCAAGGCTCCTGAATTCGTTATGAGGCAATGGTACAAGCACGTCGTGGGGATTGAAACGACTTCGAGTTATCCGGCGAAAGACCACGCCTGGAATGAAATAAGCGGCAGGTACGTTCCTGTTACGGATTTCTACACGCCGTCTGAATGGCGCGGACAGTCGGACGACAACAAGCAGGCATCCGAAGGGGCAATCGAGCAGCAGGACCACGCGAACAGCCTTTTCAATAACGCGATGTCGTCAATAATGGAATGTTACGAAGAACTTCTCGAACTCGGCGTGGCGAAGGAACAGGCACGAATAATTCTTCCGTTGAACCAGTTCACCGAAGTTTACTGGACCGCTTCTTTTCAGGCGATAATGAATTTTATAGATTTGCGCGACGAAAAGCACGCGCAGTGGGAAATACGGCAGTACGCAGTCGCGATGAAAGAATTTATGTATGAACTTTTCCCCGAAACGACCGGAATCTGGTTCGAGGTTCACGATAAGAATTCGAATAATTCATAAAATAATTTAAAATATGTTCCTGCTTAATCTGCCTCTGTGGGCGGCATTGCTTTTGCTGCTCGTTATCGCCGTGCTCATATCTCATTACGGCATAAAATTGGTTCATAAATTCTACAAGTACGAGCACCTCAAAGAAAGCCACGAAGTATCCGGCTTTATTTTCAACGCTTACGGTCTTTTATACGCCGTCGTCATAGCGTTCGTGATTTACATAAACTGGGGCGAATATAATGAAGCCCAGAGGAAAGTTTATGTGGAGATAAATTCCGCGTCAAATCTGTTTCACAGCGCGCAGGGCTTTAACGATTCCGCGAAGAAAAATATTATGGCGAGCCTTATTGCTTACACTGAAACGGTTTATTTCGACGATTTCAGCGCGATGGAAAAACTTAGCAAGAGTGAGAAGAACAGAGCGGCTTATGATACTCTCTGGGATTCATTCCTGAGAATTGACGCGCAGGCAGCCGGAAATCAAATCCTGTACGACAATTGCCTGTCGGAACTGAGAACGCTCAGCGAAGCAAGAAGGATGAGGTATCACTACATGGAAAACACGATTCCCGTTGTTATCTGGGTCGTGATGATAGTCGGATATTTCATCGCACTGATGTTCGCGTACCTGTTCGGAATGAAGTACAGGAATCCTTACCTGATTCTTCTTATCGCTTTCACGTATATAAATATACTGATGCTTTACCTAATTCTCGTGCTCGACTATCCGTTCTCGGGGTACAGCGCGATATCGAAGGAGCCGTACGCGAT